>PLEB01000020.1 GCA_003136915.1 Chitinophagaceae bacterium | reverse complement strand
CGAATTTGTCATTGAGCATGTACCTGTAGCGGCCCTTCAAGCTCAAAAAACTTCTGCTACGGATTCGTTGAGCGAATCTTTTGCCGCACTCATGCTGAATTATGCAGAAGGAGACAATATTAACATAAATGAAATCCGTAAAGTTTATCCGTTCAGGCTCACTTCGGTGATGGATTATGTGCAGAGGCTTCCGGTAAAGCATGAAATTTAGCAAAGCGGGGACAGGAAAGTTGGAAATTTGAACCTATTTTTTTCTATCTGAAGAAGCTGCGCTCACTGCTACTCCCGGACTCCATGTTTCATGCGCTACCTGTGAGACTTCTGCTATTCTGTCTTTTACGGAAGAAGTAAGAAATTCACCACAATACCGGCACTTTACGGCATCGTCATTTATTTCTTCAGCACAAAATGGACATTTTTTCACAATTAGATCTGCTATGAATTCAGTTATACCCTTACTGGTATTGTTTGTGAACCGGATTGGACAAATATAGAACCATTTTATAAATGATCTAAATGATGTCTTGCATTGGATAGGTGACCATATAATATTTCATATACTGAGTTTTTTTGTCCTGTTTAATGGAAGTCTGCGGAAACGGAGAGATCCTTCCATCTTTTAAGTTCCTGACTCATGAATTCGATCTTTTCGCCAGCCCGGTCAAAGGCGTTTGCGCCAAGCCAAAGGTGCAGAGGCGGTGCAGGATTTTCGGCAAGCTGAATGAATAACGCGGCAGCTTTTTCAGGGTCGCCTTCCTGGTTGCCGCTCATCGCGGCATAACGCGCCTGTGTTTTGGCAACGGCCTGGTAGTCGGCGATCCGGCTTTCTGTAGTGACCAGGGAATCTTTGCTAAGAAAGCCGGTGCGAAAACCCGAAGGACCGACGACGGTTACTTTGATACCCAGCTCCTGGAGATCGAGGGCGAGGACTTCAGAAAAGGCGATGACGGCAGATTTGGTGGCGGAATAAATGGCCCAGCCTGGCGCGCCGACGAGGCCGGCCACAGAAGATATATTAATAATATGCCCCGAGCGTTGCTTGCGCAGGTAAGGAAGAGCATACTTTGTCACGTTGATGGTGGCAAAAACGTTGATCTCGAAAATGGCGCGCATTTTTTTCTCCTCCAGTTCTTCCACGGTCCCTTCCATGCCATACCCGGCATTGTTGACAATGACGTCGACAGTTCCGAAGACAGCAACGGTTTGTTCAATGGATTTACGAATGGCGTCCGCGTTCGTCAGATCGACCTCGAGCGCGAGGAAGAGGCTTGGATCATTCGACTCCGCTGCTTTCTGCATCTCGCTGGCCGAGCGGGAGGTGGCACCTACCCGGTAGCCTGCGGAGAGAAGTTTTTTTACAAGGGACAGTCCCAGTCCTTGGGATGCCCCGGTGATGTACCATACTTTAGAGCTGTTCATGATGGATGGTTTTATTGCTTTACATCCGCGATCATCTTATTTACGATGATCCATTTGCCGTCGAGTTTGTGGAACGATAGTAACTCGAAGTAATTAAAGTCGTACATCTTTACATGGACCATTGCCACAGCAATGGAGTTGATAATCTCTATGGAGATGATTTCGCCTTTGAAAGGCTTGCCTGAATCCTTTGGACTTTGGCGGTTCTTGACGCCTTCCAGGTACTGAGCGAGGGTCTTGAAATAGGGTTTGCCAGCAGCGTCTCCGAACAGCAGGGTACTGGAGTAGTAGGCGCTGCCGAGGAGGTTGACGTCGCCCTCGTAAATACCCTTGAAGTAGACATCGGTAAGAACGCGGGCGATGTCTGTTGAGTCTGCGGCGTAATTATTCATGTGCATTGTGTGTTTGGTTGACGGCTGCTGTGCTGCGGCTGTCAGGGTGATGAAAAGGAATGAGGAGATGATAAGTAGTTTCATATTCGTAGGATTTATGTGTTGTCAAGTGGTTTCATATCGGCGTTATTTCAGAAACAGTTACGCCGTTCTTCGATTGTTTAAGCGCAAAAACGATCTGCACTTCGGTGAATTTTGACTTCTTCATGGGCAATTTTCATGATTTAATTTATGAATAATTAGCCCGATTTTCTAATTTACATTGTTCCGGGTTTTTTGGGGAGGGGTCATCATGAATAAAGTTTATGAAATCAATTAATAATTGTGCACTCACAATCAATCGCGGTTCATCCAGTATTAAGTTTGCTTTGTATGAATCGGATGGATCATTGACGAGATTGCTTTTTGGTGTGATGGAGAATATGGGCTTAAAAAATACAAGACTCAATTATAATTACTCAGACGCTACAAAAGAAATTAGCGTTGACATTAAAGCGGTGGATCAGGATGCGGCGACCCATAAGATGATGGACTGGCTTGAAAAACAGGAAGGTTTTACGTCAGTCAAGGCGATAGGACACAGGATCGTTCAGGGCATGAAGCATACAGAGCCTGAGCTAATCACAGTTGAATTACTTGCTGAGCTAAAAGCGTTCAGCGCCTACGATCCTGAGCATTTGCCATTCGAAATCAAACTGATCGAACTTCTTAAAAAGCGATATCCGGCAATCCCGCAAATAGCTTGTTTTGATACTTCCTTTCACGGCTCCATGCCAGCGATCGCAAAATTATTATCGATTCCACGACGTTTTAATGCTAGGGGTATTCAGCGGTATGGTTTCCATGGCCTTTCTTATGGCTATCTCCTGGAAGAACTTAGTCGCTCAGCCGGAAATGAAACAGCCAAAGGCAAGATAATACTGGCCCACCTCGGTAATGGGGCAAGTCTTACTGCTGTGAAAGATGGTAAAAGTATGGACACCAGCATGGGCTTTACACCCACATCGGGATTACCAATGGGTACGCGCACGGGGGATCTCGATCCCGGGGTGGCTTGGTATTTAATGAAGATTGAGAAGCTTAACCCGGCGCAGTTTAGTCATCTGATCAATTATGAGTCGGGTCTGCTGGGGATATCAGAAACCAGTTCAGACATGCGGGAATTATTGAAAACCAAGGACACTGATAGCCGTGCAGCTGAAGCTATTGAATTGTTCTGTTATCAGGTTAGAAAATGGATCGGCTCGTTTGCAGCTGTGCTCGACGGATTGGACACCCTGGTATTTTCAGGTGGAATAGGGGAGAATGCACACGAAGTCCGTAAGTGCATAT
>PLEB01000282.1 GCA_003136915.1 Chitinophagaceae bacterium | reverse complement strand
ATAATTGCTTTTTTTCGCATACATGAAATTCGATCCCTGACATAGCATCAAGTATCGCAGAAAGATACAAATACAAACCCATTTTTAATAGCTCCGGAGTGTGCCAGCATTTAAGATTATTTCTCGTCCTGAAATGCCTTGATAACCCACTGATGACCAGGTTTGAACCCGGAAGGGCCGGGTTTATCTCTCATTAATCCATTTAACCGGTAATAGTTTTGAAGTTGTCGGGTAACAATGGCTTCTCCAGCGCCAACTTCTATCAATTTCAGACCCTGGTCAGCACCAAACCCTCCCAGGGCAGCCGATCTGACATCGGCAATATATCCCGGCCATTGGCCGCCACTCCAGGCATATCCAAACAAAAATGGATTGGCAGAAGCCAATTCCACCTTATTCTTCCATTCCAGCTGAAGCTGAACAAATAATTCACCCGGGCAGGCCGCAATCACAATATCGTGGTTAATGAGAATGGTCACCAGATATACTTTCATCGTGAGGCTTGTGTCGAAACGACCGCTGAACCGCATCGAATCATTCATGAACCTGATATCTGTTTGCTCTCCTGATCCCGAAAGACTTTTAGCAAGCTTGATCGTTTCATAAGCCAGCAGTTCGCCGG
This sequence comes from Chitinophagaceae bacterium, assembly GCA_003136915.1. Taxonomy (GTDB): domain Bacteria; phylum Bacteroidota; class Bacteroidia; order Chitinophagales; family Chitinophagaceae; genus Puia. The sequence goes on along the minus strand of PLEB01000282.1, from coordinate 12,172 downwards.
TTCTTTCCATGGGCGCATAATCCGTTTTAAAATGATCATCCGGCCCTGATCTGCGTGAACTGATTTGAAGCGATTCAATATTGCCGCCTGCACCCTGTATGAACAAACAATTTACTTTCCCACTAAAGGCTTCTTCTACTTTACGGCAGGCGACACCCGGATAGTCGGCGGAGATTTCATAATTATTACATACAATATCGGCATGGCAGGCATAGTTCATGATGATGACACGGGGATTTCCCTGCATATCTTCAATACGAATAACCCCTACCTCCGGATCAACCGGTCCGAATGGTATGCGCTCCGGATTTTCACAAGTATAATGGTCATCTGAAAACCAGGATTCCCGCGCATGCCCGTCATCACGAATCACGAGGCGATTAAATCCGAGTTGCGGAAATGTTCTTCTTCCGGCTGCGATTCTCGCAGGAAATAAATTTTTAACTGCAATCTCTACGGCATATATAATCTGATCCTCATAAAAAGACACATAGGGATTATTTTTTGCAAAAGAACGACCAGCTTTTTGTGGTTCAGAATGTGTATGGGATGAGCAAAGCATTAATTGGGATATACCAAACTTCTCCTTGCAGATTCTTTCAACCCGATCACTTGTAAATACCGCGAGGTCCACTGAAACAAATGCAAGGCGCTGACCATTCAGATCGAGCACCAAGCTTCTTGCATACACGGAATCATGTAATGGTTCATCGGAATTCGGGGTGATATTCACTTTTGATGTTCCTGCCAACAATTTCCCATCCCCGGCAATTGCAGCGTTCGCAAATATTATCAGTAAACAAATCAGCAACCCGGATATTAATTTTTTTTTCTTTTTCATATAAATTTTATTGTAAGCTGTTTTGCAGAATAAAATCAATCACTTTTTTTGGATCGTCCGGATCCGAGACAAAGTGGCCCTGCCCCTCATGAATGATCACTTTCATTTTCCCTCCCAGTTCTGCATATCTCTTCTCCACAGCCAGCGTATTCTCTTTTAATAACGGGTCAAGTGACCCGCAAACATTAATCAGTGATATGCCGGCATGAACAAGCGTATCCAGTCGGTCAAACAAAGAAGTTTTTGTTTGAAGACTGCGCAATTGCGGATTTACCGAAAATATCGTTGAAACATGCCCGGAATTTGATATTGCCCAGGCATACGCTTCACCTGCACCAGTACCAGTTCCCTCCAGCACAGGTTTTTTTGAAAATCCATTTGACGCCAGCAGATTATACAGAGAATCCCATTCTTTTTGCAAGGGGCCCGCCTGCGCAAGCACCGGAGCCGCGACAATGTAAAATCCGTTTGCCAGCAATGCCAGGTCAAAGTCTGATGGCTCGCGGCCAATACGGTCCGCCCTGAATACCCATGGTTTTCCAGGTGCGGGTTTGAGTGGTACGATCATCGTCATTCCCGTGATCCCCCATGTGCTCTCTGTCACCTGATCATATCTTTCATAACATGGGAAAAATAGGGGTCCCCGACAGGTTACATACTCGTTTTCCAGAGGCAGATAATTATAAACATTCCTGAAACTATAATAATAGGATTTCCGGAATTTCATTCCATTGAAAGCCGGCGGATTATTTTGGGCAGCCTGAACGCTTTTTTCAATCCAATCTGCAATCAGGGAAGGATCGCGCAGACTATGCGGATGATGAGCGGTTCCTTCCTTGATCATGACACTGATCCGGCCACCCAACTGATGGTAAAGATTTTCCAAAACCAGTGTATGCTGATCCAGGAGAAAATCAAAACTCCCGCAAACATGGAGCAATGGCACATCGTTGGTTGCAAGCACCTCTATCCTCTGCATACTTTCTGGGTATAGTGCCGGATTATCAGCATATATACAGGACACTTTTTCCGGGTTCATAGTGGCCCAGACGTATTCGTTGACCCCTCCTTTGCTCATGCCAATAAAGGCAGGTTTTTTTGACAATCCATGTTTCCCGGTAAGAAATTCATACCAGGCATCCCATGATTTCCCCGGATCCGACATGATATAGGCTATAAAAAATCCACGGCGCAGCAACTCAACTTCAGTCTGTGGTTCATGATCCCAATAACGCCCGCGCCATGACCAAGGACTGCCCGGCGCTATTTTTTTCGGGTAAACGATTACACACCGAAACCTTCCCGGCAGTTGTTTAATAATACCTGTCCCTTCCCCCGGGTCAGCGTGAAAAGGACGGATCGAAAAATCCGCGCTATCCATGAGAAAATCAAAACGGTCGAACCCATGCCAGGAGGTTTTAGCTGTAGAGTCCAATGTTGGCCCAGAAGGATTTTGCGCGGCAGCAGGCAACATGAGCAGGCTTGTCGTTACCGTCATGAAATATTTTGCAAACTTCGTCACCATAGATTTTATATATTAGTCACTTCATGGAAAAGAAGATATGATGTAAAGGGAAATGTCCAACCTTGAAAAAGTCAAACCTTAGGGTTTTTAATTTTGTAAGGAGGATTAAATGAGTTTACGCCTTTAACTTTTAATTTTCTCCGATATACTTTTTGACCGCAGGTTATATAAAACATACTTAGATCTGTTCCTCCAAAACAACAATTGGATACGTTACCAAATGGCACTTTCAATATTGCATTTACCCTTCCGATCTGATCAAGTACCTGAATCCCCATATTCGTTGCAACATATAGCGTACCCTCGCTATCACATTTAATACCGTCGGGCCAGGCATTATCACGATCATCGGGTGTATGCAACCACCCGTAGCGCTGTTTATTCGTAAGCGTTCCATCTGGCAAAATCGAATATATCCATACCCAGTGAGAGGCCGACTCAGTTATATACAACTGAGTCTGATCTGGTGTAAGCACAATACCATTTGCAAATTTTAATCCACGGTCTACGACCAGTTTTTCACCATTGGGCCTTATCAAATAAATTTCACTTGGATTTTCTGTACCCTTGGGGGCTGTAACATAAATATTGCCATTGTTTGCCACTGCAAGATCATTTCCCGATATGCTATCTGCAATTACTTTTACCTTGTAATTTTTGTCAAAACTTAATATTTGTTTTGAACCTCCGGCAACAACGTACATCGTACCGTCCGCACCAAAAGCAGTTCCGCTTGCTTTTTTAGGATCAATAGGAAGTGTCGATAACTTGCCATCAATTCCAATCTTATATGTTTTAGAATTTGGAATGTCCTGAAAAAAAACCTCTCCATCTTTATTTGAAGTCAAACCTTCTGTAAACTGATACCCCTCACCAACCAGTTCCCAATTCTCGCCAGGTTGTAATATATTATTTAAACATTCATTCTTTGTATTCCCAACTGTTACAGGTTGAGGCCAATCCTTCCAAAGCCATCGCATCGCATCAGGGAAAATGGAAGTGGCCTGCTTTCCATTGTGTCCCCCCTCACCCCAAACATGCCGCACTTCATAACCTGAGAAAACTAAAGCACGCTCCATCATTTCATTGGATTTAAACCAATCCCCGGCATATATATTCAGATCAGTAGCTCCGTCTTGTAAAAAGATGCGAAGTGGTTTGGGCTCAAATTTTCTAATAAGCGTTGGATATCTTTCTCCACCTCTAAAACCCACATAAGTCCCGATGGAGCTAAAAACCCGGGTGAACGAATTTGGGTATTCCCAGGCAACTGAAAAAGCAGCGATTGCTCCGGAACTAGATCCTCCGATCGCCCGGTCATTGCCATTTTTCGACAATCGGATGGGTTTTCCATCATGGGTCTTTTGCGTTTCTGCATCCGGTAAAATCTCCTCCAGGATAAAACGACCATAAGCAGCTCCGAGTCCATCGTATTCAAAACTGCGGTTCACTCTATCCAGGGAAACCGCGGAATCCGGTGCAGGTACCCGGCCGGGCATTATAAAAATGCCAATCGTTACAGGCATTTCATTTTTATAAATAAGGTTATCAAACACCGTCGGGGCCTTCATTTGAATCCCATCCTGGTTAACATACACACAGGCAGGTTTTTCAGGTGAATACTGAGAAGGAACATAAATCCAATATTCCCTCGATGTTCCAGGAAATATTTTGGATTTATTGAACACGACCTTAATTAATTCACCTTTAGGCACGCCGGGATGTTCGACTGAAGCTGAATCAATTTCATACTTTTCCAATGGCGTTTGTGCATAAACCAATGCATTTGTAAAAATTAACAGCAAGGGCAATAACTTTTTCATTATGATTTGTTTTGAATTTTAATTAACTGTTGTGGTTGCTGTCTTTTATCGAACAGATAATTCCCAATCACCAAATAATCCATCCCGGTTTTGATAAAACACTGATAAGCGTCTTCCGGCGTACACACAATTGGTTCACCTCTAATATTGAACGATGTATTAATGATCATTCCATAACCAGTGATTTTCTTAAACTCACTGATTAATCCCCAAAATTTTGGATTGCTTTCCCTGGTCACCGTTTGAACCCGGGATGAATAATCGATATGCGTGACTGCGGGGAATTCTGATCGTATATGATTCAACCTATCCTGAAGATCAAGTTGAGAATAATTCTCAGGTTCGGTTTTTCTATATTCAGTTTTAAGCTGAGACACAAAAAGCATATACGGTGATGGAATTCCCTGAATAAAATAACGGTGGAGATCCTCTAAAATAACTGCCGGCGCAAAAGGCCTGAAACCTTCCCTGAACTTGATTTTCAAGTTAATCCTTTTCTGCATTTCAGGATTTCTTGGATCTCCAAGGATACTTCTGTTTCCTAAAGCCCGCGGGCCAAATTCCATTCTGTCCTGAAACCAGCCAATTACATTTCCCTCGGCTATCAATTTAGCGACAACAAAAGACAATTCATCGAAATTTTGAAAATAATTGTAGCATGGTTCATATTTTCTCAAATAACGCAGCATATCATTATTCGAATATTGTGGCCCTAAATATGATCCGTTCATTCCATCGGAATCCTGAATCACTCTTCTATCCTTCTTAAACCAAATATGGAAAGCTGCATAAGCGGCGCCCAATGCGCCTCCTGCATCTCCGGCAGCAGGCTGTATCCAGATTTTCTCAAAAATCCCGGCATTTAATATTTTACTATTTGCGGTACAGTTAAGGGCTACCCCCCCAGCCATTACAAGATTTTTGCTATTGGTAATCCGTTGAGCGGTTCGGGCCAATGCGATAACTACGGATTCTGTTATTTCCTGTACAGCCATTGCAAGATTCATATGATTCTGACCGATCTCAGATTCGGGCGCTCTCCTGGCTAAACCCAAAAGGGATTTCAGTTTTTTGTCATTTGTCATTTTTAATTTAGTTGCAAATTCAAAATAGTCCATATTCAGGAGGATGGATCCATCTTCTCTGACATCCACCAATTCCGACAAAATTTTTTGTTTGAATTCTGCAGTCTGATGCGATTCCCCATTTCCATAAGGAGCTAATCCCATCAATTTATATTCACCACTATTAACTTTGAATCCCAGGTAGTACGTAAATGCAGAATAGAAAAGCCCAATAGAATGAGGAAACCACAACTCTTCGCACACCTTTATCTGGTCCTGGCTCCCTTTGGCGATACTCACTGTGGCCCATTCACCAACTCCATCAATTGTTAAAATGGCCGCTTCCGGAAAAGCTGAAGGATAGAATGCGCTGGCTGCGTGTGACAAATGATGCTCAGAGAATAAAAGGGTTATTGCTTTTCCATCTGACCGTTTAAATCTCTTCCGTAAAAGCCTTTTGATGTGCAGCTTATCCTTTATCCATACCGGAACGGAAGAAACAAAATTCAATAAACCTGCAGGAGCAAATGCATGGTACGTTTCCAGCAACCGTTCAAATTTCAGCAGCGGCTTATCATAAAATGAAACTGCCGTCAAATCTTCCGTACTTATGCCCCCTTCCTGCAAAACATAATTAACCGCATGCTCCGGAAATGAAGAATCATGTTTTTTCCTGGTAAACCGCTCCTCCTGGGCAGCCGCGATAATTTCACCGTCAACAATCAGGGCTGCAGCGCTATCATGATAAAATGCTGAAATTCCTAGAATGTATACTGGCATTATCAACTAAAATAAAGTATAAATCAAGGGGCCCAAAGCTGAAATGCTGGTGATTACAATAAGCAAAGCCAGTACCAGCAGAATGCATATCAGAGGAAGCAGCCAGAATTTTTTTCTGGTTTTAAGAAAAAGAAATAATTCTTTAAGAAGATCCATAATCCGGTGAATAATAATGTTGTTTCAAAAGGTATGCAAAAGATCCGAATCCATGAACACATGATTCCGGTCTGTCATAACGGATCTCCTGCTCTTTTTAAACTGCTTTATTTTTAAGGCGTCTGAACCAATCATCTTCCTCACTAAGCTTATTGGAATTACAATGATCAAAAACACTGCAACGAGTAAAATCCAGGTACTGATAACTCCCATAATCCTTGAAAGACCAAACCAACAAAAGGCGAAGGGATAAAATACTACCGGAAACAGAAGTGTTATAAGGGCTAGACTAAAAACAACAGCGGTTAAATTATTTTGTTTCAGATAGAGTTCAAGAAAACTTGTGACCAAAACGGCCAGCATGCCAAATTCCCTCGTCTGCTGCTTACTAATGTTTGATGCAATGGTCTTTTCATTTATCCTCATGATTTCATCCCTTTTTGATTTGTCCCAGCAGGTTTAATGCACCTTTGTTTTTTGGGTCGGCTTTTAATATTTTATTTACATATTTCGCAGCCCCGTCTTTGTTTCCCATTCCCATATACATATTCGCGATCAAATTCAATATGGGTAAATTCGTGGAATCTTTCTTAAATTCCTTCTGCAGGCCCATAATTTCTACTGTGAATTTTTTAACGGGAAGAAAGTTCAGGTTGCTGGCATTGTTCTGAATTGCATAATCCAGATAGGGCATCGCATGAGCAGGCTTATCGAGCTTGAGGTAAATTACAAAAAGAGTTTTGGCAACCGGAAAAGAAGGTCTTATGGCAAACGCTTTACTAAAATAAAAGGCGGCATCTTCGTAGTTCCCTAGTTTGCCATCAATCATTGCTGCGCTTTCATAAAAATATGCATTTGTAGGATATTCAAGCGCTAAAGTTTCCATGACTGTTTTCGCCTTTAATAAATCGTTCCTGTTAAGGTAATAATTGTAGAGTAAGTCCATCGCATAAGGCCATTTCATCGTTTGAAAAGCGACGGAATCGGCCAGCTTTTCCTCTTCGGAGCTGATCTCCAATGAATCCCTGACAAGCGAACCACTGAATGGCCAGCTTTCCTTTAGTTTCGAAATCCTGTATATTCCGGTCAGTGAATCAACCGAAGTTATTGGCATCGTTCGCATCAACTGCCCGAAGGTCAATTCGTTTTCTTTTGCAGGCGATATGATATGCTCTTTTTTTAATGCTTCATAAAAGACATTAGAAATCAGGGCATATCCGGTTAGGTTAGGGTGCACATGTTCGAGTATCAGGTCATTCCCAATAATATGATTGACAGAATAAGAATCAAAAGCAGCTTTCGTATCAACCAAATGCGCATATGTGTATTTGCTGCATAATTTTGAAATAGCATCATTTATCAGCGTCGGCGCCCGGAAACGCAGGCCGTCCAAATCCTTTGCCCTGGTAAAATAAAATTTAGCACTGTCCTGATGTCCCTGAATGTCTGACAGTCTGCCCAGGTAGAAATTGCACAAAGCGTGCGCATCGTAAATTTTATTAGCCAGTCTGAAGTATCGTGATGCNNCGATTCCCATTCGCCGCGATCAAACGCCTTGACACCAAGAACAAAATTTTTTTCAAACTCCGGCAAATGAATGTTATCAGCCGGAATACTGACAAATGGTTTTAAATCCCTTTCATTGCTCACGAGGTTGCTCACAAAAACCGGGATATGATTCCTATTGAAAAGCTCCAGGGTTTGATTCATGTTCGACACAAACTGGTCTATACCCTTGTTGAATAGTTTTGAGCCAAAAGCAATTTGCTGATCCGCCACCATCCGTTGCATCAGGGTTTGTCCCGAATATTTTGCATCCGAGCCCGGTATATTTCTTATTTTCTCATAGATATTAGTCAATAATTGCACTATTCTGAACTGGCGCAAGAACAGCATTAGCCGGATAATATGCGCATTGTTACCTATCTGACTTGTTGAACCTACCCCCAGGGTTCCATAAAATTCATTATGTCCCGAATAAATCAATACCGCATCCGGTTTGTAATTGATCAGTTCCTTCGCAAAGCCCAATACTGTATAGGAATTCACTGCAGTTACGGAGAGATTGATAATTTCAAACTGCCTGTCAGGGAATGTGCGCATTAACCTGTATTGCAGCCATCTGTGAAAAGACCCATTATGAAAATACGGGTAGCCTATAGTGGTGGATTCACCCAGTACGAATATCCTTAAAGTGGAACTATCCTTATTTTTTTTAAATAATTCGCTGTTCCCGGTTGGTGCAAAAGCCTCATTTAAAAAATATCTTTTGGAGGCTTCCGGATTTAATACAAGATAATCCGGATTATTCCTGGCCTCAATAAAAAGACTCAGGTTGTATCCATAGTGAAAGATCCGCAATGAAATTTCAATCAGGAATAAAATCAGAAAAGGAAGGAGAATACTGATTATTTTGAATACCCGTCTTTTATTCCGGGAATAAACGTCGCCCGGAACTTTTGTTGCATCTCGCCTAGATCTGCTCATGAATTCAGGTTCTATTTTATTGAAAATTTAGAGGCTGGGCCGATCACGAATTAAAGATTTATTTTAAAATAAGCAATTTGCAGAAAACCTACAGAACATGAAATCATTCGTAATTTATTTCACCTTAAATGCAGTAAGGACGTAATAATACATTTAGCAGATTAACCAGGCTATTAATATTCTCTTAATTCATCAAAATCCTTAATTTAATTTGGGAAGCGATGAATTAAATAATATTAAATTAGTCTTTCAGACACGGAACAATAAATCAAAAAAATTTTGATAATAAGCTGGAACTATTCAATAGGGGGATTCACCTACGATCCGGAATATCATCCGTTTATTCAGGCGATTGCCTCATGAAAAGATTTAGTGAATTCCGTCCCATAGATATCTTTATACTCCTTTGCGAACTTCAAATAAATATTACTGGCCAGGGTGAATCTCTTAAGGATTATCAGTGCTTTGCATTGATATATTAATGCGTCTTCATTCAGATGATCAAAATAAAAGATACAGTTGGTTATCTCAATGATAAACTCCGGCTCATTTGAAATTCCATGGGTTTTTATGTATCCCAGGCACAGATCTATCGTTGAATTGGAAATTTCCGATTTAATATTGTCGAGCCAATCATATTCCGTCTGATATAAAAAAGCACCCCTTCTGATAATGGCAACCAGCGGGTGTATATAATCATTCCCCGAATTGTGCACGTGCTTTACAATTGCAGTGTAATTCCTGAAATCGATATTGATATTGTCATCCGTTACCTGAAATTGCCAAAAACCTGATTCTTTATTGATTACACAGTTTCCAATGCTCTCCAGGATCACTTTTAATTTGGCAATGTTAACCGACCTGTTATTTTTTGCATCTTTCTCTGATTTATCGCGCCATAGTTTTTCATTCAGCATTTCTGATGATATACCCCTGCCCTGACGAATTGTATTAATACATATAATAAGAAACAATTCTTTAAGCAAAGGAGTAAACAGACCCGTAATATCATGACCAGCTTTATCAAATACCTGAAACTGGCCAAAAAGAAATATGGAAGAATGAATATCTCTTTCAATATGGTTCTGAAGAAACGGCATGCCGGAAACTGTTATCAAATCAGGCTCCCTGATAGTGCGTGAATTAGCCGCGGCAATTTCTTTTGACTTCAGGCGTCTTCGCCTGATGATGAGAAAAATAACTATCGCTATAGCAGCACCGAGAAGCGTAATCAAAAGAAGATTGCGCCTGCTCCCTGTATCCTGTTGTTCAGCAGGGACCTCATTTGGTTCGGGGATAAAATTGAGAGAGTAAACCCTGACCGTCGTAGTTTTTTCCTGGTCCTCAACCTTTGAATAATTTAATACTACGGCGATAAGCTTATTGCTGATCGGTGAATAATAAAGATCTGCGAATGATTCAATGTCGTGAAAGGTAAACGGAATAGCATTTCCCAATAGTTGGAAAGAGGAATCTGTCAATGACCCCTTAATCAATTGGAGATTTGAGCTTGAGCTGTCATTGGGAAAAATCAATCCGTAATAATCATTCGTTTTTGGATCTATCACCAGGCTGTTCACGAACGTAAATTGGTTTTCAGCAGGTCTAAGTGTATACAATTTTTTAAATGACCGGTCCTTGACATTGAACCGGTACATATCATAATAGTTCCGGGGATCCAGCATTTGATCTCCGGTCTGACTGCCATAACCTCCAATGGTATAAACAAAATTCCCCTTTGGGTCTTGCCCTAATGCAGACAGGTACCTGGGCGGGAAATAATCTCCGGCGGTTGAAAGGATTTCCCAATTCTTTTTTGCAAAAGAATATCGCTGTACCAAATTCTTATATCTCAATTGTCCATATCCGCCCAGGATGTATAAGGCAGAATCCAATGGGGAAATGAATTTATTGGCATGCCAGAATTCTGTTATTTTACCGGATTCAAAATTGCCGTCCCATTGTCGTTTGCTGAAATCATAAGCAACGACCTTTTTCTGGTCTATAAATAAATCATAGAGCTTGTTGCTGATGGTATCAAATATGGCCTGGTGACCAAGCCTTAAATTTTCATGATTATTCGAAATCCACTCTACCATTCGATGCTCTTCATTAATAGCAAAAACGGCCAATGAATCGGAGCCTGTAATGAAAATCTTGTCCGTTTTGGAATCAAACGCAACAGCTCCATAACCATTTAAAGTAAAAGAATTCAACAGCTGCCATTTTTGGTATTTGGGCTTTATCCATGTTGGGTTTTTAACTTTTGCAAGCTGTTTACTAATTCCATCATATTCCGTATTTCCTGCAACTTCATTCAGGGGCCAGTAATATCTTAATGCACCATTCTCGTAAATTTTAATGTCCTTTATCTGCATCGGGGGAATATCCCTGGTCTTATATTTCTGATAATCATTTGCTCCCCATAAAAATTTGAAACACCTGAAATTTAAGGGGATATTACAGGATCCGACCAATTGGCCATTCACCTCAAAGCGTATTGTCTGATTCTCCAGGTTAAATTTTAGATTAATCCTGTTCCAGTCCCTGTATAGCCTGGGGCTGTCGATCGTAAAACTGATATTAGAAAAGATCTCGCCGTTTATGACTTTAAAGGAGTGGGATTTCTGATGATAAATTAAATCTATATTATGATCTCCGTTACTGATTATCCGCAATATGTACCCAAAATAAGTTTGATGATTGGGTAAATAATTGATGTCAAACCCCAGATCGAAGTTTTTTGAAAAGCAGATTGAATCATCAGGAGAAATGTCAAGAGATGTTCTTTTTTCGAGCACATTCTCATGACTGCTAAACGTAAGGCCATAGGATTGGCCATACCCGTATACATGGAACAAAAGAGCAACTGCTATGATAGAAACTTTGTATCTCATAGGCAGTATCAAAAATAAATATTTTCTCGAGATATTCGATATAATTTCCTCATAACCAAGCAATCGTGAAGGATATTAGAAATTGAAAATGCGGTCTTTCAAGAAGGTAAGTTTCAAAAACAGCAGCTTCATAAATATAGCGAAGTTTTATCAAAAAAGATATTTCTTTGACAACGTATGGAGGAGACAGTTCATCATCGCAATAACAAGAAGCTGCCTTTCCCGATATTTTTTTTCTCCGTTTCAAATTGGTAAGTACAAGTCCATATATACGTTCCGCTTTCCTGCTCCTTGTTTTTTATCTTCCCATCCCAGCCCTGCCCGGGGTCAGAGGTTTCAAATATTTTTTGACCCCAACGGTTGTAAATAATCAGGTGATATACTGCAGGCCTGCCAAGGATTATTGGCTTGAAGATGTCATTGAGACCGTCATTGTTTGGTGTAAAAGCATTTGGAAAATAAATTCCTAAAGGGCATTTTTTAGTTTCTACCCGGATGGAATCATTGCCTTCACAACCATATTGGTCAACGACATGCAGAGTATAAATGCCCGCATCTTTTACTTGTATAGAACTGGCTGTTTCTCCTGTTTTCCATAG
>PLEB01000399.1 GCA_003136915.1 Chitinophagaceae bacterium | reverse complement strand
AATCTATTTTGTCTCCACTGCTATTTCTGCTGACCCTAATCCTTCCGCTCTTGCCTCAAGAGAAATCTTTCCAGCACTGCCCGAAGGTCGAAGCACAACCAGGCATTTTCCTCTGAATGTATTTCTCTTTGGTTGCGTGAAGCTCATCATATCTGCCGGGTTTGCGTTTCCGGTGCCTGCCAGTCCGCCGCTGCCGCCGATGGTAAACTGCACAGGAATATCTGCATTGGGTACAAGATTTCCTTTTTCATCCACTACTTCAACCGTTACGAAAGAAAGGTCATTTCTATTCGCATTGATTTTTTGCCTGTCNNTAAGGCAGTTCAAATTTTGCGGTGAGTAAACTATCCGGAGTTTTTTCATCAACTATTTTTCCATTCAGCAGCAAACGAACTCTGGCAGACCGGGAATAAACATTCACTTGCATTATTTTTCCTTCATTGCCGGGCCATGTCCAGCTTTGCTCTTCATCCGGCCAGCCCCAGTAGCTAACTTGTTCCTTGCAACCAGCCGATTGCGGAACGTGAACAGCCAATTCAATTTTACTTCTTCTCCATACCACGTCACGATAATAGGATTGTGGTTTTTTGCCTCCGATAAGATCAATATCGCCGCAATAACCNNTGTGTCCGATGCCCGATTCGCCAAGATAGTCCATCGCTGTCCATACAAAATCGCCGATCACATAGGCGTGTTTTTCAACCTGATCCCAGTTTTGAAAAGCGTGTTGCGGAACAGATTCTGTTCCAACAATAATTCTGTTTGGGAAATTTTTATGATCCGTTTCATAGCGCACCCACTGGTAATTGTATCCGCATACATCCAGCAAGGCAAACCCTGGCGCAGTTTGGTCCCATGGCCGGCCGGGAGGTTCCCAGAACTCACAAAAAGCTTCGGTTATCAGTCGCGTCGGATCGAGTTCTCTTGCTTTTGCTTTCAGATTCTTTGCAATCTCCAGACCGGAAGAGTCCGCACGTTCTTCAATTTCATTACCGATACTCCACAGGATAATGGAAGGATGATTGCGGTCGCGTAAGATCATCGATGAGAGATCCTTTTCCCACCACGCATCGAAAAACTGATGATAATCATCTGGATTCTTGGGTTTCTCCCATTGGTCAAATGCTTCATCAATCACCAGCATTCCCAGCCTGTCGCAGGTTTCCAGGAATTCTTCTGATGGCGGGTTATGACTGCAGCGTATGGCATTGAAGCCATTTGATTTCAGCAGTTCAATTCTTCTTTCTTCTGCCCGGTCAATGGTTGCTGAACCCAATACTCCATTGTCCTGATGCACGCAGCCTCCGTGTAATTCAACATGTTTTCCATTGAGCTGGAAACCATTCTCTGTTGTAAAATTTATTGTTCTTATTCCAAACGGAGTCGTGGCGGCGTCTTTTGCTTTATTATTCTTAATCACCGTGACTTCTGCCCGATAAAGATTTGGCGTTTCTAATGACCAGAGTTTTGGTGTTTTCACTTCCACGCTTTGTAATACATCAATATGGCCATTGGCAGGAATTGATTTTGTGGTTTCTGTTTGTGCGACCCTTTTACCGGCCGCATCCAAAATACGTGTTTGAATTCTTGCACTTACATTCAAATGCGTACTGTTTATAATTTTCGTACGGATCTGAACAGTTGCTGATTGAGGAGAAACCTTTGTAGTAATATAAACTCCCCATTGATCAATATGCAGCGGATCAGTTAGGATTAACCTGACGTGACGGTATAGCCCCGAACCACTATACCAGCGGCTGTTCTTTCCCTTGTTTACCACGCGAACGGCCATGATATTTACTCGTCCTGCAGGCTTGCAATATTTTGTGATATCAAAATAAAATGAAGTATAGCCATATTTATGTTCACCAACAGGTTTCCCATTTACCCAAACATCTGTTTCCATGTATGCGCCTTCGAAATAAACGGAGACCAGTTTACGCGCATCAGCGGCATGCAGCGTAAATGCCTTACGATACCAGCCTGTACCGCCGACGGTATGGCCGGTGGCGGCATCTCCGGGACTGTCTTTTGAAAAAGGGCCAATCGTTTTACCGCTCACCTGGTCCGGGATATCTTCAATGCTCCAGTCGTGCGGCAGGTCGAGCAGTCTCCATTTTGCATCATTAAAATCCAGCATCTCAGCTTCTTCCCCGCTGGTTCTGGAGAACCGCCAGCCTGAATCGAAAGACCTTATTCGAACATGATCATTTTTTTCCTGGCCCTGGCTATTTTGAATCATGAGGGATGTAGCAATCAATAATAAGAACTTCATATTCAAAATGTCTCCAGGTTTCAAAAGATTATATATTTGGTTTATTAAAATCCTAAATTAAATCAGTGACTGCAAACTTAGGCTGCACAAAAATAAAAGTAAATGGTAACAAAAGGATTTTTGCATTTTACTATTCTAAAGTACATCATTGATAAGGGTTTTGCTCCAAACATTGAAACTTTATCAGTATTATTAAATACCGATAAGGCAGAGATTGAAAAGGGGCTTTATGCTTTACAAGATTACCATGGAGTAGTATTGCATCCTAATAGCCCTAAAATCTGGGTAATACATCCGTTTTCTTTGGCCCCAACGAATTTTCTTGTAAAGTCTGCCAAAGGACAATGGTGGGGAAACTGTGCTTGGTGTTCATTAGGCGTTGCTGCGCTGTTAAAGGAAGACCTAACCATTACAACTAATTTGGGGGCACACGATGAGCAGGTTGTAATTCATATTATTAATGGGGAGCTACAAGAAAAAAAATTCTGTGTACATTTTCCGATTCCAATGAGAAATGCATGGGACAATGTAATTTATACATGCAGCAACATGCTTGTTTTCAAGGACAGGGATCAAATTAATGAATGGGCAAAAAGACACAATATATCTAAAGGAGACGTTCAGCCAATTGACAATGTTTGGAATTTTTCGAAAAAATGGTATGGTAATCACTTAAACCCTGAATGGGAAAAATGGACAATGCAAGATGCAAAGGATATTTTTTTGCAATTCAATTTGAATGATAAGATTTGGGACATAGAGACTTCTAATTCTCGTTTTTAACGAATGCCTTGCGCCGGTTTAGTGGCCGCCATGGTATCTCTACCTGGGTCCTTACAAAACAAAATGAGCAGTGGCTTTTATTGGCAGTACATAATGTAAATATTGAAGTGGCACGTTAACAGAAAATCAGAGATTCCCTCTTTTCAATTCATCCACTGCATAATTCGCGGCCCGGGCAGTAATAGCCATAAAAGTCAATGACGGATTTTGATATCCTACAGATGTCATACATGCCCCGTCCGTTACAAACACATTATTGCATTCATGTAACTGATTAAATTTATTCAACATGGAAGTTCCCGGATCCTTACCCATTCTTACACCGCCCATTTCATGGATATCCAGACCGGGAGCCTGTTTACTATCATTGGGAATAATGTTTTTGCAACCCGCCACATCGAGTATTTCAGCACCCTGTTTCAGAAAATCCTGAAGCATTTTTTCATCGTTATCATCGTATGATACAGAAGTTATCAGTTGTGGAATTCCCCATTCATCCTTAAGTTCTTTGCTTAACCTTACATGATTGTCATGCTTGGGAATTACTTCCCCCTGCATTGACATATACACGCTCCAATCTCCGGCTTCACACATTGCTTCCTTGTACGACGCTCCAATATTATTTTCATCCGTTGCAATCCCCGTATTCCGGTATGCACCCCAAAAGACCATATAGCCGCGAAGAAAATCTGTCTCCTGCTTATATACGTTTCTGAAACTGGGCATCAGGGGAGATACAGGCCTGTGGCCATAATAGTATTTGTCTGCGGGCCCATCAATACCTGCAGTTAATGAACCACGATAATTTTGAAAAGCCATATAGCGCCCTAAAATATCATGATCATTGCCAAGACCATTTGGGAAGCGGTTGGAAATGGAATTCAACAAGAGAAGATTGCTGTTTAAACAGGCTGCATTTACAAAAATGACTTTGGCAAAATATTCTGTTGAGCCTTTTGTTTTCGCATCAATTACCCTTACGCCAACAGCTTTTCCTTTTTTCTCATCATAGATAATCGAATGAACGACTGAATCAGGTCTTAAAGTAAGATTACCGGTTTTTTCTGCCCATGGCAAAGTGGATGAATTTGAGCTGAAGTATCCTCCATAGGGGCAGCCACGCTGGCACATATTACGGGCCTGGCACTGGCCTCTTCCCTGCTGCAGATGAATTTCATTAGGCTTGCTTAGGTTTGCACAACGACCCATCAGCATATGCCTGTCTTTATAATGGGCATTTACTTTCTGCTGCATCTGCTTTTCTGTACAATTGAATTCCCAGGGAGGTAAAAACTCGCCATCAGGCAAATGCTCTATGCCATCTTTATTTCCACTGATGCCGGCAAATTTTTCTACATGGGAATACCAGGGAGCCAGGTCATCATAGCGGATGGGCCAGTCTACGGCAAAGCCATCGCGCAAGGGCGCTTCAAATTCAAATCTGCTCCAGCGTTGCGTTTCCCTTGCCCACATTAAAGATTTTCCGCCGACCTGGTAGCCCCGGATCCAATCGAATGGCTTCTCCTGAACGTAGGGATGCTCCTTGTCCTTTACAAAAAAATGCTGGGCCGTTTCGTCGAATGCATAGCACCTGCTGATGATGGGATTTTCTTTTTCAACCGCTAATGGTAATCTTCCTCGATGTGCAAAATCCCAGGGACTTTTAATTGCTGTCGGATAATCTTTATTATGAACCACATTTCGTCCTCTTTCCAGGATCAATGTTTTTACACCATGTTCACAAAGTTCCTTTGCGGCCCATCCGCCGCTGATTCCTGAACCAATTACAATGGCATCAAATGAATTTTTCTTAACAGCACCGACATTAATATTTACCAGNNTGAAGTGGGATAATTATATATTTATGAGTTGCACATTTTTAATAACCTTCACGATGATATCTGTTAAATAGAATATTATGAAAAATCATGTTCCAGATAACTGGTACGAAACCTTTTTCTCCGGGATCAATTGTGAATTGTGGGAAAAGGCAGTTTCAAATGATTGGACAGAAAAGGAATTGTCCTTCCTGAGTGATGTACTTAACTTAAGTAAAGGTGCGAGGATTTTGGATATTCCCTGCGGCACGGGAAGACTCGCCATCCCATTTGCAAGGAAGGGATTTAATGTAACCTGCGTTGATATTTCTCAGGAATTTATAACGGGCCTGACCCAAAAGCTCAAAAAGGAGAACCTGCCCATCCGTGTTATTCGAGGAAATATTCTATTGATCGAACTTCCGGGCTCTTTTGATGGAGCGTATTGTGTGGGTAACAGTTTTGGATATTTCGATTATGAGGGAATGAAAGTATTTGTGAGAAATGTGGCTGCAGCACTAAGACCGGGCGCCCGTTTTATTATAAATTCAGGAATGATGGCAGAAAGCATTCTGCCAGGGATTCCTGCAGAAAAAGTATATACGGTTGAAGGTTTAACTATGCAGGTCAACAATGTATATATGGTAGATGATAGTTACATGGTAAGTCATTTAATGTATACAAAGAACAATCTTAATGAGGAACATAGTTATAAGCACTATGTATATACGATCGGAGAGATAAGAAGATTATTGGAATTATTCGGGTTAAAAATAATTTCCTTGTATGATTCGGTTGATAAAACACCCTACAAATTAGGGAGCGCACAGGTTTATTTAGTGGCAGAGAAAATGCATCTCCCAACATGATTNNAATTATTTTATTAGTAGTGGGTTGTGCAATAGTATATTATTTGATGTATAAAACAGCTGTCTGATTATCCATTCTGGCAACCCTTTTGTATTATAAGATGAGCATTTGAATATGCAAAGATTTTTGCAACGTTTTTAAATCCAATACCGGAAAAACTATGAAATCCAAAATCCTCAAAATTTTGGGGCTTGCCCTGCTTATACTTATAACTTTCGTATGGGCTGCACCCTATCTCTTCAAAGGAAAAATCACCAGCATTGTTAGAGCCAGGATCAACAAAGATCTGAGGGCACATGTAAATTTTTCCGATGTTAATATTTCCCTGATCCGCCATTTTCCGAAAATTGCGGTGGAACTTGATAATCTTCAGGTCACCTGCGTTGGGGAGTTTGATGGAGATACCCTGATTACTGCGAAGCAATTTGATATAGCATGTAATATAGGAAGCTTTATCTCCGGTGATACCATAAATATTTATTCCATCACTGTAAACGAACCCCGTGTACACGCCCTTATTCATAAGGATGGCCACTGTAACTGGGATATCTTAAAAGCGGTTAATTCTCCTAACGATTATATTGGACCTTCAATACGGCCTCTTCAATTGGATATACAACGCTATGCTATTCACAATGGGTGGCTGGACTATCGGGATGAAAGCAAGGACGCCCATGTGGAAATTGTCAATCTCGAGCATGAGGGCCGGGGTGATTTTACTGCCGACCTGTTCACGCTGAAAACCAAAACAACAGCAGATGCTATCAATATTAATTTTGGTGGCGCTATTCCTTACCAGGTTACTGCTAAAACCAGTATAGAAATGGCATTCCGGGTTGACAATAAAACCCATACTTATTCTTTCAAGACCGACCGGGTATCCTTCAATGATCTGAAATTGCGTACCGAAGGATTCTTTCAATGGATAAATGATAGCAGTTATAATATGAATATTAAATTCAATGCTCCTTCAACGGAATTCAAAAATATTCTTTCGATGCTGCCATCCGTCTACCAAAAGGATTTTGCAAGTATTAAATCCAGCGGAGACGTTATTTTCAATGGATTTGTAAAAGGAAAATACGACGAAAAACACTTTCCTGCCTATCATGTGAATCTCGACATCGAGAAAGGTTTTTTTCAGTACCCCGATTTGCCAATGCCGGTGGAGAATTTTAACCTGGCGCTTCACATTGACAATCCGGATGGTATCGCGGATCATTTAAATGTATTTGTTCCCAGGGGACATCTTGAAATAAATAATGATGCTATCGACTTTCATTTATTTGTGAGGAATCCAAAGACCAAACCATTTATTGATCTGGCTTTTTCGGGCAAGCTCGACCTGGCCAACGTCTCAAAAACGGTAAAATTAGAACCCGGAAGCAGCTTGTATGGCGTGCTGAACGCTGATATGTACGCAAAGGGAAACATATCCGAAATAGAAAAAAAGAAAAAAGATCAATTTCAGGCAGAGGGTAGTTTTAATCTGACGAACTTTTTATATATATCAAAAGCTTACCCTGGTGGAATTGCCCTGGCGGACTTGTTAATGACGTTCAATTCGAAAAACGTCCTTATCGATGAATTAAAAGGAGAATATCTTTCAACGCATATTAACGCAACTGGCGCCTTCAACAACCTGTTTGCTTTTGCCATAAAAAATGAGCCGCTGAATGCTTCGATCCATTTAAAAGCCGACGACCTTAACCTCAAAGACTGGATGGGAATGGGTAAAGATACTGCAGCCGAAACGACCGCTGTTCACAGCATCTCTCCATTTGCAATTCCTGATAATATTGACTTTTCCATCAGTGTTGAAGCCGATAAGCTGCACTATGATAACCTGGATTTGCAGAACCTTTCCTGTAACATGCTGATATCGGATGAGACCGTTCAACTGAATAATCTCAAAGCGGATGGTTTGGATGGCACCCTAACCATAAATGGCACTTACTCTACAAAGGAAAGCAGGAAAAATCCGGAAATCGCTTTGTCTTATAATGTAGAAGGTTTGGATGTACAAAAGACCTTTTTTGCGTTCAATACCGCGCAAAAAATAATGCCGGTGGGCAAATTCATCTCAGGGAAACTCAGTTCACAAATGAACCTCAATGGGAGACTAAACAATGATATGACTCCGGACCTTCAGAGTTTGTATGGGGAGGGAAATATATCCGTGTCAGATGGCGCTATGAAGGATTTTGGCCCCCTGGATAAACTTTCGCAATCGCTCGATATTGTTGATTTAAAGGACATCCCTTTGAAAGACATAAAGGCGGATTTTTCATTTAATGGCAGCAAAGTTGTTGTTTCTCCTTTCATTGTTTCCGCGAAGGGTATTGAAATGGAAATCAGTGGCACTCATGGATTTGATCAATCACTTGACTACGGCATTAAACTGAAAGTGCCACG
>PLEB01000181.1 GCA_003136915.1 Chitinophagaceae bacterium | reverse complement strand
TTCTGAACCGGGGATTAAAAGTACCTCTTGGAGGTCTCGGTGGAAATGCCATTTATTGTTTTTAAGTGAACGATAGTTAAGACCGGAATTCTGTTCGTTTTTTATCCTCCGGATCTTAAAGTAATTTCTGTTTTCATGTTTCGAATGAATGTCTCCAGATCCTGAATCCCCAGATCTCCTTTTCCCTGCCTGCGTACAGAAATTTTCTGATCATTCATTTCTTTTTCACCGATGACCAGCATGTAGGGGATACGCGCCAGTTCCGTATCGCGTATTTTTTTCCCTATTTTTTCACTGCGCTCATCGATGCCTGCGCGAATATCTGCTTTTTTAAGGGATTCCAGAACAGTTTGTGCATAGGGTAAAAATTTGTCGCTTATAGGCAGTAATTTAACCTGTTGCGGTGCTAACCACAAGGGGAATTTCCCTGCATAATGTTCCAGTAAAAACCCTATAAACCGCTCATGAGTACCCAGCGGGGCCCGGTGAATAATCAGGGGAGTGTCCGGGTGATTATCCGGTTTGGTATATTCCAGCTTAAATCTTCTGCCCTGGGCAAAATCCACCTGGTTGGTGGCCAGGGTAAACTCGCGGCCGATAGCACTCCAGACCTGGACATCCACTTTTGGTCCGTAAAATGCTCCTTCATCCGGGACCTCTACGTAAGGAGTTCCGGTTTCCTTAAGCACTTTTCTTACCATGGCTTCGGTTTCCAGCCAGAGCTCCGGCTCGTTGACGTATTTTTTCCCCAGCCTGGCAGGATCGTGCAGGCTCAGCCGCATCACATATTTATCAATGCCAAAAATGCGGAAGTATTTGAGATACATTGCATTTACGGCCTGAAATTCCTGCGCAAATTGTTCCTTGCTGCAATATATATGGGCATCGTTCATGTGCAGGCACCGAACGCGCATCAGCCCGAATAATTCTCCACTTTGTTCATAACGATAGCAAGTGCCATATTCCGCAAGTCTTAAAGGAAGGTCCTTATAGCTTCTGGGCTCCGCCGCAAAAATCTTGTGGTGATGGGGACAATTCATCGCTTTGAGATAGTATTTCACCCCTTCCAGTTCCATTGGAGGGTACATACTATCTTCATAGTATGGTAAATGGCCGCTGGTCAGATAGAGGCTTTCCTTTGCAATATGTGGAGTAACCACCCGGAGATAACCCGCTTCCTGTTCGGTTTCCTTCGCTAGTTTTTCCAACTCCTCTATAATGATCGTTCCGTTCGGCATCCATAGTGGCAACCCGGGACCAACATCATCATCCATGATATAAATGCCCATTTCCTTTCCGAGCTTTCGATGATCCCGCTTTTTGGCTTCTTCCAGCATGAGCAGGTAATCGTCCAGCTCTTTTTTGGAAGGGAAACTTACTCCGTAAATCCGGGTAAGTTGTTTGTTCTTTTCGTCCCCCTTCCAATAGGCACCCGCGATGTTCGTAAGCTTCAGCGCTTTAATCAATCCTGTATCAGGGATATGGGGGCCCCGGCAGAGATCGGTGAAATTCCCCTGGGTATAAAAGGTAATCTCCCCGTCTTTCAGATTTTGAAGCAGGTCAAGTTTGTATTCGTCTCCTTTCTCTTTGAAATATTTTATGGCGTCTGCCTTTGAAACGGTCTTGCGCACGTAAATACTGTTCTTTGCAGCCAGCTCATTCATCTTTACCTCCAGCCTGCGAAGGTCATCTTCGGTTATCTGCCTGTCGCCAAGATCCATATCGTAATAAAACCCGTTATCCACGGCCGGGCCCACCCAGAATTTAACACCTGGAAAAATTTCCTCTACGGCTTCGGCCATCAGATGTGCCGAGGAATGCCAAAAAGTAGACTTCCCCTCAGCATCGTTCCAGGTAAGCAGCCTGAGGTTGGTATCCGCAGTAAGCGGCCGGCCTGCATCCCAGACCTCCCCGTTAACCGATGCGGCGACTACCTTTCTGGCCAGCCCTTCACTAATGGATTTTGCCACCTGCAAAGAAGTGGTTCCTTCTTCAAATTCCCTGACTGCCCCGTCCGGCAAAGTAATTTTGATCATTTGAAACGATATATCCCTGTTTAAGGGTTGCAAAATTAACAAACTCTTGCCAGAATAACTTTTCGAAGGGTTGCACAGAATAAAATATTCAATAATTTGCCAGTGTATGAAAATGAAGCCCTATTATTTTTGCATTTTCCTTCTGCTGGGTTGCCAGGTACCATCCCTGCTGCATGCCCAGGATATCACGGGTATCTGGCGTGGACATTTCAGAGGGAATGAAGGACTTGAAAGGCTGACGGTTTATGACGACCGATACAAAATTGAAGTTCAGATTGCGCAAACGCGTGATATGTTTAGAGGGGTGACTTACTCTTACAAGAACGCAGCATTTTATGGCAAGGCTGAAGCTTCCGGGACCGTCAATCCCAAAACAAAAAAAGTTGTGTTACGGGAATTGAAAATTCTGGAAGTAAGAATGTCGGGAGGCGATGTTTGCGTTATGACCTGCTTCCTTCAATATTCCAGGCTGGGTGAAGATGAATTCCTTCAGGGTACCTATACCAGCACCAGCACGCACGATTCCTTGTCGGGATGCGGTAATGGAAGCATTTTTTTGCATAAAGTAGCCACTTCGGATTTCCATAAAGAATCCTTCCTCGATAAAAAAGAAAAAGAATTGCACGCTGCTGAAACTGTTCATGCACCGGTGAAAAAGCCGGAAACTGTGAAGAAAAACCCAGCGACAAAATCCGTCGCCAAATCTTCAAAACCATACAAAGTGCCGCCCGGCCCCAAACCTTTGCCCATACCCGAAAAAAAATCGATATCGGTAGTGCCTGAACAAATGCAGGTACACAGTGACAGTACCTTGAATATCGATAACAAATCAATGCCTGTGCTGCTACCATACGTGATTTCCAGTAGATCCAATGAACTGGTAAGGGAAATCACTGTAAATAATACGGATGTGAATCTCAATATCTACGATGATGGCGCAATTGACAATGACACCGTTTCCGTATATTATGACAACAAACTGATTGTTTCCAAAGCCCGCATTTCAGATGTGGCGGTAAAAGCAACCATTCATGTTGAACCTTCAGGTCAGTTGCACAGGCTGGTTATGGTTGCAGACAACCTCGGTGATATTCCGCCAAATACTTCGCTGCTCGTAGTGCGTGACGGCGAGAAGAAATACGAGGTCCGCATCGTTTCAAACGAACAAAAGAACGCCGTAATTACTTTCAGGTACAAAAAGATAGAATAAGAGATAATCTAACTTCACTTTTTTAATTTTTACTTTTCCTCGGCATTTTTTCATCCATCCTGTCAGCATCGTAAACAAAACTGGCGATGATCGTAGCTGCCTGTTTCAGATCTTCTCCACTCAGGTGATCATAAGTGTCCATATTGCTGTGATGGGTACGGCTGCCATATTCCATGGGATCCTGAATGAACTGGAAAGCAGGGAGACCAATCGCATCAAATGACAAGTGATCTGTTCCTCCTGTGTTTTCTAAAGTAAGTGTGGAGGCGCCCAGATCATGAAATGGTTCGAACCATTTTTCAAAAACGGGTTTGGCTGCTTCATTTCCCTGAAGATATATGCCGCGGATCTTCCCTGTACCGTTGTCCAGATTAAGGTAAACAGAAAGCTTGTCCCCTTCCGCATTATATTTTCTGGTAACCGTATCCGTGAAATGATTCTTGACGTAGTTTTTCGATCCATGCAATCCTGTCTCTTCACCGCCCCACAGCGCGATACGGATGGTCCTTCGCGGATTGAAGCCTACGGCTTTCAGGATGCGCATTACTTCAAGCATTACAACACTGCCCGCACCGTTATCCGTAGCGCCTGTAGCGCCCTGCCAGGAATCCAGATGAGCACCGATCATGATCAGCTGGTCCTTCATCTTTTTATCCGTTCCTTTTATTTCTCCGACAACATTATATCCGCGCTGATCCTGGGCATATACTTTTGTACGAAGTTCGAGGTCCAAATCAACCGGTATATGATGCTGAAGCATACGTTGAATGGTCATATAATCTTCGTAAGCGAGCGCAACATCGTTGAATGTTTCCGGTGTCTCCGGCGTATATACAGTACCGTTTTGAACGAATACCGTTCCATCTGAATTTCTTGTACTCGTACTTAGCATGCAAATTGCGCCTTCGTCTTTTGCAAAGTCCTTGGCCAGGGTAAGTAATCTGGCAGCTGCACGAAAGTTATCATTTCCTCCAGGCGGATTTACAGGCGCTTTGGGATCAAAAGCACTGAGTTTGCTGAGATCTTCGTCGGTAAGCCGTTTGGCATCAGGACTGAAGCCCAGCGGAAGCGAATCATACCGGACCAGGAGCACAATTTTATCTTTCAATTGGCCTTTATAAGACGGCAAACCGGATGAATCCTTTACATCCAACAAAACTACAGATGCATGCACCAGCCCATTGGTGCCGGGTGTAAAAGTTTTTGGAAAACCAATTAACGGCTTATAGAAAGGCGCCTGGAGGGCGATATAAAATTTCTCCAGTTCCCATCCTTTGCCCCATTGACCCCAGGGTTCCAATGCTGTGTTCTGCAATCCCCATGAGTCCAGTTTTGTTTTCGCCCAGTTGGCCGCTTTGAAATAGCCTGGCGACTCCATCAGCCGGGGACCGTTGGCGTCAATCAGATAAAAAGCAATGTCCATTACCTGAGAATGATTCATTCCTTCATTGCGGATACTGGCCAGCATGGCATCGTTCTGTTTTTCATTCTGAGCGCAGAGTCCGCCAGCCAAAAGCAGGATTGGTAAAAACAAAAATTTTCTCATTGCAAATGTTTAACTGATTAAGGATATAATTTAAGATTGTATGAGGTTCATTCATCAATTATTTACGAATATAAAAAATGCCTGACTGGCGGACCGATTTAAGGATTAAGGCGGCTGTAAACATTATAAATGCTGAAGTCCTATTGTGTCACGGCAAAGTGAATGGAGTCACTCACCTCACCCGAGCCCAGCATATTATCTTTGTACACTGGATCTTTTTTGCCCAGATATGGATTAACAATCTGATTGTTTGGGCTAAGCCAATATCCTTCCGAAGAATCGCTGAAAGCGATGGGACACCGCATGTGATAAATGACCCCTCCGTCATATCTCACTGTGCGGATCAGGCTGTATAGCTCATCGGTGATCATATTGAGCTCCCTTTTTTTCCCCTCCATCGACGTTTCACCGTTAAGTCCCTTAACTTCCCCCGCGATCGATTGCACGAGGTTTTCTGCCGTCTGAATGATGGAAGTATCGGCTTTTAACAGATTCAGGTGGAGACTATCAGCAGAATTGGCCAGCTTATTTGCTTTTTCCCGGATGGCTGCAGAATCCCAATCCACAAATGCGTCGCTCAGTTTATAATAATCATTCATCAAAACCGAAAAGGAACGGTTAAATGCGGTACTGTTTGAAGCAACGGCCAAAGGTTCATCTCTTTTTTCAACAGTTTCGGCGGAACTGCCCTTACGCAACAAAAGGTAAGTTATCGCGAGTGCAGCCGCTAAAACCAAAACCAGTAACAGGGCCTTCTTCATGAGGAGAATTTAATCAAAGATAATTGTAAAAACATTTGGTTTACTTTTGCGGGTTTGATTTAATACCCATAGAAAGTTTATGATAGCAGGATTGCAGAATGTAAGGTTTGAATTCGGCGCGCGGACCATCCTGGAAGAATCCACATGGCATATACAACCCAACGAGCATATCGGCCTCATCGGCTATAACGGAACGGGTAAATCCACCCTGCTGAAATTACTCGCAGGTGAATATTCCCCTACGTCAGGTACGGTAGAGCGAAGCCGTAATATCAGCATTGGTTATCTGCATCAGGACCTGCTGAGCTTCGACACGGGTGATTCCATACTCAAAGTGGCGATGGGTGCATTTGAAAAAGTGCTGGCCCTCGAAAAGGAGCTCGAAGATCTGGCGCATGCGCTGGAAGCTGAAAATCATCAAAATGGTGAAGCCGCAGAGGAACTGCTGATCAAGTATAGCGATAAGTTGCATGAGATGGATTTGCTCGACGGATATGCTATTCACCATAAAACGGAAGAAGTATTGCAGGGCCTTGGATTTTCAACTATGGATCTGCAGCGGCCCTTCCGGGAATTTAGCGGTGGATGGCGGATGCGCGTGTTGCTGGCTAAAATGATCCTTCAAAAGCCTGATCTCCTGCTGTTGGATGAGCCAACGAATCACCTGGATCTTCCCTCTATTGAGTGGCTGGAAAAATATCTTCAGCATTATGCTGGATCTGTAGTGATTGTCAGCCATGATAAATTTTTTCTTGACCGCATGGTAACGGAAATCGTTGAGCTGTATCAACAGAACCTGCATTTCTATAATGGGAATTATTCCTTTTATGAAAAAGAAAAGGAAATGCGGATCTCACTCCAGCAAAGAGCTTTCGAGAACCAACAGGATTATATCCGGCAACAGGAGAAGTTTATAGAACGTTTCCGTGCCAAAGCCACCAAGGCCGCCGCTGCACAATCGGCCATGAAACGCCTCGAAAAGCTCGATCGGATTGAAAATGTGGAATTGGAAAGACCCGATATAGGGATTCAGTTCCGGATTGATAAAATACCCGGTAAAGTGCTGATAGAACTAAAGGATATCAGCAAACATTTCGGTGACATAGAAATTCTGACCAATGCGGGAGCTGAAATTGACCGGGGCGACAAGATTGCGCTGATCGGAGCTAATGGGAAAGGGAAATCCACTGTTCTGCGCATCATTGCGGGCACAGAGTCTTTTTCCGGAACGCGCAACTGGGGGCACAATGTGGAAGAAAGTTTTTATGCCCAACACCAGCTCGAATCGCTCAACATTAATAATACTGTGCTCGAAGAGATGAAAATGTGCGGTAGCCAGAAAAATGAACTCGAGCTGCGAACGCTTCTGGGCTGTTTCTTATTTTCCGGTGACGACGTGGAAAAAAAGATCCGGGTGTTGAGCGGCGGAGAGAAAGCGCGTGTTGCACTTGCTAAAACTATTGCCGGTAAAGCGAATTTTTTATTGCTGGATGAGCCCACCAACCACCTCGACATCCACTCCTGCGAATTGCTCGCTGAAGCATTGAATAAATATGAAGGAAGTTATATCCTGGTCAGTCATGACCGTTATTTTATTTCCAAAACAGCAAATAAGATCTGGGAAATTGACAACGGAAAGATTAAGGAATTCAAAGGACCATATGAAGAATGGGTGGAATGGAACAAAAGAATGAATGCACAGATGAAACCCACAGCTGGTAAACAGAAAAATGAAAAGCCAGAGGCGGAAACGTCCAAACCACAGGTGGTTCAGCACCCCATAAATAAGGATGTGAAAAAGCTACTTCAAAAACAACAGCGCATTGTGGACCAGCTGGACGAAAAGATCCGGCTATTGAAAGAGGAGTGCTCAAAACTGGAACTCAGGCTCACCGAGCCGGAAGTGTATGCAGACAAAAAGAAATTCGTTGAAGCTGAAAGCGCGTATAAAAAATCGGACCTGGCTTTATCTGAGGCTAGAATTGCATATGACACCGCCCTGGAAAACCTTATAGCGCTCGAAGAAACCCAGAGCTAAAGCAGTTATTGAATCCTCCAAGGGTTTCAGTAATTTTATCCTAAATGCTTTTCAATCATTAATCGCCTATCGTTTTTTCGTACCGTTGGCAGAAACTGTTTTTTTTCAGGCTTTTTTTTGTGCCTGTCCGGCTTTGGTGCGTATGGACAGACGACTTCAAATTTAAGCACAAGACCTAAAATCGGACTAGCCCTCAGTGGTGGCGGCGCCAAAGGTCTTGCCCACATCGGTATTTTAAAAGCCATTGATTCTGCAGGCTTGCCCGTCGACTATATTACCGGAACCAGTATGGGAAGCATCATTGGCGCACTGTACGCGGCTGGATATTCCGCAGATTCAATTGAAAAAATAGCCCGCAAAATAGATTGGGACCAGATGCTTTCCAACCAGCTATCGCTGAGGACAATCATCATGGAGGAAAAGGATGAATATGGTAAATACGATCTTGAACTTCCCTGGGTCAATCATTTTTTCCGGCTTAATACCGGCGTGCTGGAAGGGCAGGAACTCTGGCTTAAGTTTTCAGAACTCTTATTTCCTGTCCACCAGATCAAGG
>PLEB01000166.1 GCA_003136915.1 Chitinophagaceae bacterium | reverse complement strand
GATACTTTTTGGCGCTCAATTTTTGATATCCGGGAATCATAAAATATATTATTCTGATCGCTTCCTTTAGGAAAATACAAAGGAATTAAATTTCTGACGGTAATGTCCTGCGGCAAAAAAATATCTTCGTGGTGGTATGCAATATATTTATTCAAAACCAGCTTTTCCCCGGTGGGCTTATCGTTTAAAAAAATCTGACCACTTTTTGGTTTTAATGTCCCGAAAATTAATCTGAGAAGAGTTGATTTCCCGCTGCCATTTCTACCAAAAATTCCTATAATATCCCCGGTCATGCAGACAAGGTTAACATTCTTCAAAATATTTTTCCGGCTATAAAAAAACTCAATGGATTTCAGTTCCAGTTTATTTTCCAAATGACAATAAATAAGATAAATGAAAGTAAAAAGTTAATCAAAAAGGTATTCAGGATGATTCTATTTTTGGATAATCCTCCGTTCAAATAGAAATAATACTCTATGGATTGAAAATGCGTATAAATAAAAAATGAAAAAATATTACCTGCAATTCCAAAACTAACGGGTATCGCAAATGCACTCTGACTCATAACTGTTATAAATAATGTAAATAAAACATTGTATTTAGTCACGTCTCTGTAATATCTAAAAAATAATTCAGTCATGAGTTATGGTTCATTGATCCGCAGGTAAAATTAAAAAGTAAAAATTAAAAATTAAAAAATCGACCGCGATAGTTGGCAAACATGTGCAGGGACCATTTTTTAATTTTTAATTTTTACTTTTTAATTTCTTCATAACTCCACAAACTTCATCTTCGGTGCAAGCAAATGCATGACAAACCAGGCAATCAGGTAGGCGCTTGAACAAATGAGAAAAATGATATTATATCCGGTATTCAACTCGCCCAACAATTTAAAATGATCAAGCAGGATGCCGATGAACAATGGAAAGAGAATGCCGCCAATGGACCCGGCCATGCCTCCAATTCCAACCACAGAACTTACGGCCCTCTTGGGAAACATGTCCGAAGCGGTCGTGAAAATGGTTGCACTCCATGCCTGATGTGCGGATGCAGCCAGACTGATAAGCCAGACCGCAGGCCAGATACTTGTGGTATAACGGACAAAAAAAACTGGCACAACGCAAATCGCAAACAACAGCATGGCCGTTTTCCTGGCCTTATAAACAGGCATCCCCCTTTTAATCAGCCATCCTGAAAGATATCCGCCAAGAATACTTCCAAAACTGGCAAGCACATAAACGGTAGACACATGAATCGCAGAACTTTTCAAGTTGAGGTGGTAAGTCGTATTAAAATAAGATGGGATCCAGAATAGGTAAAACCACCAGACAGGGTCTGTCAGAAATTTTCCAAAAATAAAAGCCCAGGTCTGGCGTACGCGAAGCAACCGCTTCCAGCCGGCCTTCGCATTGGGTTGCTGTTCCACGTCAGGAGTATCACTGTGTATGTATTCAAATTCTGCAGAAGACAATCTTTTTTGTTTTACAGGAATTTCATAAAGCCACCACCAGAAAATCAACCAGATGAATCCCAGGGCTCCCGTCCAGATAAAAGCTTCTTTCCATCCATAAGAAGAAAAGATCCAGGCAATTATGGGTGGCCCAACGACTGCCGCAATATTGGTTCCGCTGTTAAATATTCCCGTTGCCAGCGCCCGTTCCTTTTTAGGAAACCATTCGGCGACCGCTTTGATGGCAGCAGGAAAATTTCCTCCTTCCCCCAGACCCAATGCGGTTCTTGCTACACCAAAGCTGAAGGTTCCTGTTGCAAGCGCATGCAGCATGGAAGCAACACTCCAGATGATAATGGAAATAGTATAACCTAGTTTAGTTCCGATCCTGTCAATCAGACGTCCGAAGCCGAGCAGACTAATTGCATATGCAGATGAAAACGCCATTACAATATTGCTATAGTCTTTTTCGGACCAGTGAAAATCCCTGGCCAGATTGTCTTTCAGTAAACCGATCACCTGCCGGTCGATGTAATTGATAGTGGTTGCAAAAAAAAGCAGGGTGACCACCACCCACCTGTATTTTCCAATTGGCTGCTGCATCGTTAGATAGAATCTTTTAAAAAATCAGGAATTCCTGATCGCATTTATTTGATTGAGGAGAGCGATGGTCAATGTTGTAAGCGCTGCAAACTCCTTTTTTTCTATCCCCGATTTAGTGAGTAGTTTGCTTCCCATACCAACAGCTGATACGCCGGCTCCGAACCAGGCTGCAAGATTTTCCTGCTTGGGCTCAACACCGCCTGTGGGCATAAACAGAAGGTTGGGAAAAAGATCTCTTACGGATCGTACAAATTGAGGGCCGAGGATGTTACCGGGAAATAGTTTAACCAGACGGATGCCGGCCTGATCTGCCCTGATCAATTCGGTCGGCGTCATGCATCCTGGGATCCATAATATCTGATGTTTGCGGGAGACTGCCAATACCTCTTTTACGAATCCAGGACTCACCAGAAAATCAGCTCCGGCATCGAGCGCTTTTTCTGCCGTGCCACCATCAGTTACCGTACCCAAACCGAGGATCATATCCTTGTGTTCTTTTTTACATGCCTGCCTGAGCTTTTTCAAATTTTCCAATGCCGTCTTTCCCCTGTTGGTATATTCAATTACGCGAATACCTGCTGCATACAAACACCTCATGATATCGACACTTGTATCCGCATCCTGATGAAAATATAAGGGAAGCACGCCCTGTTTTATGATGGCTCCGAGAATTTCTTCTTTTTTATGCATATGATTTTGCTCTTTCCTTTATCGTTTCTATATCCTGGCTTGTGGTATCCCCGGTCTCCATGAATTTCCCAAACGCTGCCGAAGCTGCAAACTGAACAGTCTGCGTTTCGCTCCAATGATGAGACAAGCCATATATCAACCCTGCCATAAAACAATCTCCTGTGCCCACTTTGTCTACGATCGAATCTGCAGCGAATACAGTGGAATGCAAAAAATGGTCACCCGAATAGAGGGTCGCATAATATTCTATACCATTTTTGTTCCTGTCGAACCGAAAGGTATTAGCAACGGTTTTACACCGGGAGAATTTTTTGTAGATATGCAGGGAGGTCTGTTTTGCGTGTTCCAGATAGGTGTCCTGCTGCATTGGATCAAGACGGGTTTCGTGAAGTGGAATTCCCAGGAGCAGGTGCGCCGACCAGATATTTCCCATGATCACATCACAATACTGACCCAGGTTGGCCATGACATCGTGCGGATTCCGGTCTTTCCATAATTTGGGCCGGTGGTTGAGGTCAACCGAAATGGTTATATTTTTTTTAGAAGCCGCTTCCAGTCCTTCCCTGCACACATCTGCTACGGACGCGTTCAATGAAGGGCTGATGGCGCTGAAATGAAACCAGGTCACATCTTTTAAAATAAGGTCCCAGTTCAGCATTCCTTTCTTCAATTCAGCAAATGAAGAATGAGCCCTGTCGTAAATAACCCCGGAATGTTTCACATCGGCTCCCTGCGAAAGGAAATATGTTCCGACGCGGTCGCCCGAATAAAATATTCCCTCCGTAGAAATATTCTTCTCTTTGATCGCTGCCACGATATCGGCCGACAAATAGTTATCGGGCAAAGCCGTACAGTAGGAAACCGGCATTTGCCATTTTGCCAATGCGGTAGCCACATTGAGTTCGGCGCCCCCAAGATACACAGGCATAGTTTGAGTCTTTATCCAATTACCCTCAGGTGCAGGTGAAAGCCGAAGCAGCAATTCTCCGAAACATAAAATTTTTCCCATGGCATTATCTTAATTCCGAAACAGGGGCCGGGTCCATATCCGTAAAGGTCATATTTTCTCCCGCCATTCCCCAGATAAATGAATAGTTTGTTGTACCACATCCGCAGTGGATGGACCATGGCGGAGAAATAACAGCCTGATGATTGCCGACCAGCAGGTGTCTCGTTTCCTGCGGCCGTCCCATAAAGTGAAAAATGCGCTGGTCGGGTTGCAGGTCGAAATAAAAATAAGCCTCCATTCTCCGCGTATGCGTATGTGGCGGAACGGAATTCCAGACACTGCCGGCCGTCAAAACGGTAAGACCCATAACAAGCTGGCAGCTGGGCATGCCATCCGCATGAATATATTTATAAATAGTCCGCCTATTGGCCGTTTCTTCGGAACCCATTTCAACGGACGAAGCTTCTTCTTTTTTCAAAATTCGGTTTGGATAGGATGTATGGGCCTTCACAGAAAGAAAATAAAAAACCGCCGGATCCAGGGCCGATTCGCTGAAAAAATGTACAGTTTTGGTTCCTTTGCCAAGGTACAGGCAGCTGAGTTTGTCCAGACTGAATTTCCCGGTGTCGGTTTCTACCAGTCCCTTTCCCCCCACATTAATGATTCCCATTTCCCTTCTTTCCAGAAAAAACATAGCGCGTAACTCCTCGTCGGCCTCCAGGAAAATTTTTTTACTCAGCGGACTCGTTCCGCCCAGCATCATTCTGTCGTAATGCGTATACACGGTGCTCACGCGATCATTACCGATGATCTCTTCGCAAAGAAAATGTCTCCGCAATTCTTCAGTCTGCATAGACGCAGTTTCATCAGGACTCACCTGAAAACGGATTTCCATAATATTTATTTATAAAAATTTGTTCATCTTCCCAGCCATCCGCCATCAACGGTAAGAATGGTTCCGTGTACATAGTCCGAAGCAGCGGAAGATAAAAAGACAATCGCGCCTTTAAGATCATCCGGATTTCCCCAACGCTGCGCAGGAATTCGTTCAAGAATAGCCTTGTTCCTCGCTTCGTCTTTTGTCAGGGATTCGGTATTAGTCGTTGCAATATACCCGGGTGCGATTCCATTCACGCATACGCCCTTGGAAGCCCACTCATTGGCCATGGCTTTTACGAGGCTGGACAATGCGCCTTTGCTGGCAGCATATCCGGGAACAAAAACGCCACCCTGGAAACTCAGCACGGAACATGTAAAAATAATTTTTCCGGTTTTCTGTTCAATCATCTTTTTCCCGATCTCGCGGGCAAGAATAAAAGGAGCATCCAGGTTAACCGCCATCACGGCATCCCAGTTTTCATCCGTATGAGCCGCAACAGGTCCACGGCGGATTGTTCCTGCATTGTTGACCAGAATATCTATCCGCTCATTTTCCGCTTTCAGTTTGTGAATGAACGCGTACAGTTCATCGCGGTTTGAAAAATCGGCCTGGTAAGCTTTGAATAGTTTGCCGGCAGTCTGCACTTCTTTTTCAACTTCACTTCCATGGAGCGCAAGCGTTGCGGAAACGCCGATGATATTTGCGCCTGCTTCGGCAAGCGCCACGGCCATAGCTTTGCCAATGCCTTTGCTACAACCCGTGACCAGGGCCCATTTGCCTGAAAGATCAAAAAGTTTGTCTGCCTTCATTCACTCCAGTTAAAATAATGTTTAGCGTTATGGTAACAGATATCCTGGATCAACTTGCCTGTCCAGGAAATGTCGTTGGGTAATTCCCCATTTTCAATTTCCGTTCCAATAAGATCACAAAGAATCCGACGGAAATATTCGTGTCTCGGATAGGAAAGAAAGCTCCTGGAATCTGTTACCATGCCAATAAAACGGCTGAGCAAACCCATATTGGATAAGGCATTCAGCTGTCTGGTTATGCCCTCTTTCTGATCCATAAACCACCAGGCGGAGCCCCACTGGATTTTGCCGGCAACGGACCCATCGTTGAAATTGCCTATCATCGTGGCCATGAGTTCATTATCGGATGGATTCACATTGTACAATATCGTTTTTGCAAGGCGGTTCTTTTTATCCAACGCATTTAAGAATCCGGAAAGAGCCCTACCCTGCCGGAAATCGCCGATGGAATCGAATCCGGTATTTGGCCCAAGCGTGGAGAGCATGCGGCTGTTGTTGTTGCGCANNGCCCGGGTTTCTGTATCAGTAACCGATTCCGAAACTAATTGTTCAAGGCCATGATCCGAAAGCCTGCAACCGGAAGCATGAAAAAATTCATGACGGCTTTTCAATGCATCCAGATAAGTTTTATATGAGTTTATAGTCAGGTCCGAAGCTTTTCCCAGTTCTTTCAGATATTGGTTAAAGAAATCCGGATCATCAATCGTGAGCGCGTTATCCGGACGAAATGCAGGCAGTACGCGGATCTCAAAACTTTCTTTCTTCAATTTGAGATGGTGTTCCAGGGAATCTGTGGGGTCATCGGTGCTGCATACAAGTTCAACGCGCATTAGCTTCAGCAGGTTCCGGACGCTGTATCCCGGAGTTTGCAGTTTACCGTTGCAGGTTTCGAAAATCTCTTTAGCTGAATCCCGATTCAGTATGCTTTCGATTTTGAAATACCTTTTTAATTCCAGGTGCGTCCAATGATAAAGCGGGTTTCTCAAGGTATAAGGAACCGTCGCAGCCCATTCCTGAAACTTTTCCCAATCGCTTTTTTTTCCGGTAATATATTCTTCGTTTACGCCATTTGCACGCATGGCGCGCCACTTATAATGATCACCATTCAACCAGATCTCCGTCATATTTTCAAACCGCCGGTCGGCCGCAATGAGTTGCGGTGGTAAATGACAATGATAATCCAGCACCGGCAGCGGGGCGGCATATTCGTGATAAAGTCTTTCAGCCGTTTTTGTTTTCAGTAGAAAATCATCGCCCAGAAACTGTTTCATGGAAAGAAATGAGAATTTTATAGTGAGACCCCCCTTTTCCAGGGAATAAAATCATGCTGATTCAACTGCACCGCTTTAGGGATAACCTCCGCACTGGCGGCGCGTATGCAATAATCCAAAATTTCTTCACCCATTTCTTCGATGGTTTTTTTTCCATCAATGATCCCCCCGGTGTCAATATCTATGATGTCTCTCATTCTTGCTGAAAGAGCAGAATTCGAGGAAACTTTAATTGTCGGACAAACAGGATTTCCTGTGGGTGTTCCCAACCCCGTCGTAAACAAAATCAGGGTTGCTCCGGATGCAGCCTGACCTGTGGTTGCTTCAACATCGTTGCCTGGCGTACAAACCAGGCTCAGCCCGGGTTTGCTGGCAGGCTCCGTATAATCCAAAGTATCCACGACGGGCGAACTCCCTCCTTTTTTTGCAGCTCCGGCCGATTTCATTGCATCCGTAATTAAGCCATCCCGGATGTTTCCCGGAGAAGGATTCATATCGAATCCGGAACCGGAACGGGCAGCGGAGGCTTCATAATCTTTCATCAATCTGATGAATTTAGTCGCGACGGATTCATTTACTGAACGGTCGATCAGTTCCTGTTCTACACCATTGAGTTCGGGAAATTCCGCTAGCAAAATTTTCCCGCCCAAAGCCACAAGCAGGTCTGCGCAATAACCCACTGCCGGATTCGCGGTGATGCCGCTGAATCCATCACTTCCCCCGCATTTTACACCAATGCATAACTTATCCAGGGTAGCAGGGCTTCTTTCAAACTTATTGATGCGAACCAGCCCTTCAAAAGTCTTACGAATCGCTGTTGCTATCAATTCCTCCTCGCTCCCGGATTGCTGCTGTTCGAAAATATAAAATGGTTTGTCAAATGCAGGATTTTCCTTTTTAATATCCTGCAAAAGATCATGCGTTTGCAAGTGCTGGCAGCCAAGGCTGAGTAAAGTGACTCCCCCTACGTTGGGATGATTTGCATAGGCTGCAAGCAACCTGCCCAGAACGGCAGAATCCTGACGAATACCTCCGCAGCCTCCGTCGTGGTTCAAAAACCGAATGCCATCCACATGTTGAAAAACAGTTGCCCGTTTTTCCCTCACCGGAGGAACAGAAAAAGCCGGATCCATTAAATCTTTGCCTTCGCGGCAGGCCCGGATCAATTCCCGTGTAAAAGCCTTATATTTCTCCGTTACTGAATATCCTAACTCATCCTGGAGCACTTCCCGGATTACATCCATATTGCGGTTCTCGCAAAAAACAGTTGGGATAAAGAGCCAATAATTAGCCGTTCCCACACGGCCATCGCTGCGGCGATATCCCATAAAATGCCTTCCACTGAATTTTGAAACGTCCGGCGGACTCCAATGAAATTCGCGGTTACGGTAGCTGTACGGCGTTGCTGCATGCATTACATTTTCCGTTGATACGCGGCTGCCCGCGGAGGTATCCGTCCTGGTTTTCCCCACCAGTACGCCATACATGATAACCTCATTTCCTGCTTTTTCGTCCTGAATAAAGAATTTATGCTTGGCGGGGATAGGTTCTTTCAGCAGGTACGCATTGTCTTCATATTGAATTGTTTCTCCCGCAGTAAGATTTCTTAACGCTACCATTACAGTATCTGCAGGATGTATCTTAAGTGCCTTCTTTTTCATTTAGGCTAAGTTACGCTCATTGTTGAGAATTGCGGAATGCGGAAATTCGGTTGATGGTTGATGGTTGATAGTTGATGGACTTTAGGTGTAAATTCGCAAATGAAATATGTCAACCATCAACCATCAACCATCAATCATCAACCATCATCAATGAAGAATATCCAAATTGCCGCGGCGCAGTTCGAAAATAAAAGTGGCGACAAGAACTATAACCTTTCTGTTATTGACCGGATTTCCCTGCAAGCCGCTTCGGCCGGAGCACAAGCGATCGCTTTTCATGAATGCTCCGTTACCGGTTATACATTTGCCATACAACTTTCCAAAGAGCAGATGCTGGATCTGGCAGAATATATCCCCGGGGGAGAAAGTATATCCAATCTCAGGGAGATTGCTGAAAAAAATAATATTGCATTGCTCGCTGGCCTTTTCGAAAAAGATAAACAGGGGAATTTATACAAGGCCTATGTATGCGTGGATAAAACCGGTTTATTGGCAAAATACAGGAAGCTTCATCCTTTTGTTAATCCCCATATACTTCCAGGCGACCGTTATTGCATTTTCGATCTCTACGGCTGGAAATGTGGTATACTCATTTGCTATGATAATAATATCATTGAAAACGTTCGCGCCACCAAACTCCTGGGCGCAGATATTCTTTTTATGCCTCACGTCACTATGTGTACGCCATCCACGCGGCCGGGGGCGGGCTTTGTAGATCCGGCCCTCTGGCTGAACAGGGAAAAAGATCCGACTTCCCTCCGGCTGGAATTTGACGGTATGAAGGGGCGGGAATGGTTAATGAAATGGCTGCCCGCCAGAGCTTACGACAATGCATTGTATGTAGTATTTTCAAATCCGATCGGGATGGATCATGATCAGCTTAAGAATGGATGTTCCATGATCCTTGATCCATTTGGAGATATTCTTGCCGAATGCAGAAAACTCGGCGACGACTTCTGCGTTGCCACACTGACGCCTGAAAAACTCAGGGATGCGGGCGGATACCGATACATGAAAGCGCGAAGGCCGGAACTGTACAAAGACATCATTGGGCAGACCCATGTGTCGGAGCAAAAAGTGATTTGGTTAAACATGAAAAAGAATTAGATCTCAGTTGAATGAAAATAAATATAAAAGAAGACCCCAGAGCATTGGGGATTTCTGCCGGAAAGAAGGCAGCAGGTCTGATCAGGGAATGCATAAAAGAAAAGGGAACCGCCAATATCATACTGGCCACAGGAACAAGCCAGTTTGAAACATTGAATCAGCTGACCGGTGAAAAAGAAATTGACTGGAGTAAGGTTGTCCTCTTTCACCTGGACGAATACCTTGATCTCCCTGCTGCACATCCGGCAAGTTTCCGGAAATATATCCGTGAACGTTTCCTTGAGAAAGTGCCTCCGTTGAAAGCTGCATACCTGATCGATGGTGAAGCGGAAGCTGAGCAGGAATGTAAACGCCTTGGACAAATGATTAAGAAGAATCCCGTTGATGTGGCTTTGATTGGCATCGGCGAAAACGGTCATCTGGCATTCAATGATCCTCCGGCAGATTTCATTACGGAAGAACCCTTTATCACGGTCAGCCTGGATGAACAATGCCGGCGGCAACAAATGAACGAAGGCTGGTTCGATTCCTTATCTTCCGTTCCGGAAAAAGCCATTAGTATGTCCGTATACCAGATCATGATTTCGAGGCATATCATTTGCTCCGTGCCCGACCTGCGCAAAGCGGCAGCAGTAAGGGAATGCCTTACAATGGAAGTGAGCAATCTTTGCCCTGCAAGCATTCTGAGAAATCATTTATCTTGTTTCCTATTTCTGGACACAGCGGCAGCATCACAGATTTCAGCCCTGCCCTGACCGGCTGCCGTTACAATGAAAATATGAAGACCCCAAGTATAAAAATTACCAATGGCCGGATCATCGCGCCAAAAGGCATTCTTGAAAATGGCAACTTGATGATTTCCGATGGGGTGATTACCGAATTTGGTGAAAGCCGCATCGACAAGACGGCCGATCTGACGATTGACGCCGCGGGTAAATTTGTTTCTCCTGGATTTATAGATATTCATATTCATGGCGGCGGAGGATTTGATTTCATGGACGGAACGATGGAAGCGTTTTTGAAAATAGCGCATATCCATGCTTGTTATGGAACCACGGCGCTCTTTCCAACCACGCTAACCGCTGAAAAAGAAGATCTGTTGCAAACGCTGGATGTTTACAGGCGGGCGCTTAATGAAAACGAAGAGGGAGCGCAGTTCATGGGCATGCATATAGAAGGCCCATATTTCGACATGGAGCAAAGGGGAGCCCAGGATCCCCGCTTTATCCGCAACCCGGATGAAAAGGAATATAAGGAAGTCATTGCAAAAGCAGGAGATCTGATCGCGAGATGGAGCGCCGCTCCCGAACTACCGGGCGCCATCGAATTTGGCCGGTTCCTTTTGGCAAACGGAATCATGCCGGCGATTGCTCATACAAATGCGGTATATGAAGACGTAGTAAAAGCGCTTGAAAACGGATATACACTTGCCACACATTTTTATTCGGGCATGTCCGGTGTCACNNGACGAAATTGATGTGGAAATCATTGCAGATGGAATACACCTGCCATCGCCGCTTTTGAAACTGATCTGCAAAATAAAAGGGATAAACAGGATTGCGCTAATCACCGACGCGATGAGGGCAGCCGGCATGCCGCCGGGAGAGAGTATACTGGGTTCCAAAAAAAATGGAATAAAAGTTATTGTGGAAGATGGCGTTGCCAAACTGCCCGACCGCTGTTCATTTGCAGGAAGTGTAGCTACGTCTGACAGGCTCGTAAGAACGATGATAAGCCAAGCAGGTGTCTCTCTTCAGGAAGCTGTACGCATGATGACCCTCGTACCTGCCAGAATCATGAAAATAGACAAGCAAAAGGGCTCTGTCGCGTTGGGAAAAGACGGAGACGTGATCATTTTTGATGATGATATTAAAATTGAAACGACTATTATAAAAGGGAAGGTTGTTTTTGACCGGTCAAAATCCTAGTCAAGTCATTGCATGTATTATAAAAAACTTATTTCATTTCTTGTATTTGTCTGCGCGCTTAATCAAAGTCCGTGTCAGCCCCTGAAGATCAGATTCAGTGATCCCCATATCCATTATATGGGAAGAGTTGCATTCAACGGCGAATCTGCCACGCTTGCATGGACGGCAACATCAGTTAGAATAAACTTCAGGGGGTCCGAAGTGATGGCACTTTTGAAGGATGAACGAGGCGATAATTACTATAATATTGTTTTGGACGGAAAGCCCATCGGTGTTCTTCATCCGGATGGCACAAAGCGGCTATACACATTAGCAACGCATCTCTCTCCCGGGAATCATGAGCTCGATCTCTTTAAGCGCACGGAATGGGAAATGGGTAAAACCTGGTTTTATTATTTCTTACTGGATGGCCATGCTTCCATTTTGGCTCCTCCTGTTGCGAAAAAAAGAAAATTGGAAGTATTCGGCAATTCCATCACCTGTGGATATGCGGTGGAGGATTCCAGCGGGCAGGACAGGGGAACATCTCCATATGAAAATGGATATATCAGCTATGCGGCTATATTGGCAAGACATTATAATGCTGAGTATTATTGTACAAGCAAAAGTGGAATAGGAATAACCATCAGCTGGTTTCCTTTAATTATGCCGGAAATGTATGACAGACTGGATGCTACCAATCCTTCCAGTAAATGGGATTTTTCAAAGTATACACCTGATCTCGTTTTGATCAACATGTTTCAAAACGATTGCTGGCTGGTAAATATGCCGGATAACGAACAATTCAAAGCGCGATTTGGCGCAAGAGCTCCATCTTCCGAAACATTCATTGAAGCATACCGAAATTTTGTGAGATCTGTTAGAAAAAAATATCCCGGGACCAGGATTCTGTGTATGCTTGGAAACATGGATGCCATGCGCAAGGGATCACCCTGGTCCGGTTATATTGAAAAAGCAGTCCAGGGTATGCATGATAATAAGATCTACACTCACTATATTCCATATAAGAACACAGCGGGCCATCCGAGCGCAAAAGAGCAGCAAGCCATGGCAGACGATCTGATCAGATATATTGATGAGCATATAAAGTGGTGAATATAAAGCGAACAACTATGCGTCAAAACCGGACACTCCCTTATGAACACCTTGGATTAATTTATTGATTAGCAGCAATTTGTCATTCTGGCATTTTTGTAGATAGTCTGGTTAGCCACTTATTTTATAAGACCGGTTAAAAACTCAGACATGCTTAGAAACTATTTCAGAGCAGCTTTCAGAAATCTTGCCCGCAAAGGCAGCCAGTCAGTCATTAATATAACCGGTCTCGTTGTTGGCATTGCAGCCTGTCT
>PLEB01000018.1 GCA_003136915.1 Chitinophagaceae bacterium | reverse complement strand
GGATTAAATAGCCGTGCATGCAAAAAATAAGTAACTACAATGAAGAAATAACCTTATAACCCCACTTAGCGTATGGCATGATTTTCATCTTGCAATGTGTGAATAATGCAATATTTTTCAAACAATGTGTAACGTTCAATTGAAAAAACTGTGGGAACTTTAACAATATAATGACCAGCCCGGACCACGATAAACTTATTTCGGATACAAGTGATATTCAGGAGAGGGAAAGTATTATAAATTATCGTGGAACAGCCATTACAGAAGTCATTCCGAATGGGTTTTTTACAGTCGATCAAAGCTGGACGGTAAAATATTGGAACCTGGCAGCAGAGAAAATAACGGGCGTTCCGACAAAAGAAATCATCGGCGAAAACCTTTGGGAAAAACTGGATGCCTGGCTTCCGGCAAAATTTTTTGAAGTCTGTCGGAAAGCTTTTTCAGGGGATCCCCCCGTTCATTTTGAGGAATACTGGGGTGATATGGGTTGCTGGTCGGATGTCATTGCCTATCATTGCGACAGTACATTGTCGGTTTCATTTAAAGATGCCAATCGGCCTGTAAAGCCCGAGAATGTCGAAAAACAGCTGAAAGCGCTGAATGAGTTGTACCGGTTTGTTACCGAAATATCAAGTGATTGTCTTTGGGAGTGGGACCTTCAAAACAAGGAAATGTTTTGGATAGATGGCGGTCATAAAAGAGTTTTCGGTTACCAGATAGAGAATGCTGTGATCCCGCAAAATTTCTGGGAGAGTCTTGTGCACCCNNGAGCGGTTGGCGGCTCAAAAAGAGCTAACGTTCGCGATATTCACTGCACAACAGAAGGAGAGAGTGGCTATTGGAAAAACATTACATGAAAACCTGAGCCAGATCCTGTGCGCTGCCAAACTGTATGTAGAGTTAGCCAAGACAAATGAGGATCAGCGCGCTGTCTGCCTCATGAAGTCTTCTGAATATATAGTAGATGTTATCGGGGAGATGAGGGGTATATACAAACTGCTGGGAAGCCCCGGTATTATTCTTGAGCTTTTTGAGAGTATACAGGCTTTAGTTGATGGCCTGAATTCTGTAAACCCGACAAAAATTGATTTTCAACACTACGCTATTTACGAAGAAGACCTGGATGAAAACCTGCAGCTGGATATATTCCGCATTGTACAGGAACAATTGAACAATGTATTGCTTTATTCAAAAGCTTCTTATGCAATTATTAATTTGACCAGGCATTCAAATGAAGCCACCCTGCTTATTTCAGACAACGGGATTGGATGCGATATGCACAATGTTAAGATGGGGGCAGGGATTATCAATATTATGACCAGGGCGGAATCATATGACGGATCCGTTGTGATCAATTCAAAACCGGGAGAGGGATATGAATTGAAAGTTACGCTGCCGTTGTACGGACAACAAAAGGAACTGGTACATCAGTTAAGCGATTACAACGATGCCGAATAGCTTTGTTCATCTGTATTTGTGGCAACAATAGCCCAGGTAGACCGGAAATAATTTGCCCATGAAGGCCCGGGAAGAGCCATCTTAAATTCATTTTTTAGATGGCTTTTCCACCTTGGTCTGCCCCGGGATCAAGTAAAGCGTTCATTGCCGGTAATTCCGTCATGGAGGGCATTTCGAGGTTGGTAGCTATCTTTCTCACGCCATCTATAACACTCACTATATATTCGCAGGATCGCACGAGGCAAATCTCCCGGTGTGCTTCATCATTTTTGGCGGTTTCTATGTAGAGTTTGACTGCACCGAGAATCTGGTTCATGTTATCATGC
Organism: Chitinophagaceae bacterium; assembly: GCA_003136915.1. Taxonomy (GTDB): domain Bacteria; phylum Bacteroidota; class Bacteroidia; order Chitinophagales; family Chitinophagaceae; genus Puia. The sequence goes on along the minus strand of PLEB01000018.1, from coordinate 856 downwards.
AATTCCCTTCCGATAATTGCGCTCTCTTTTTCTTTTGCAGTCAACACTGTATAGGTAATTTCTTTTTGCCTCGCTAGTCTTTCCTGTAATAATTTTTTTTCAGCTGATTTCCTGGCCGTGATATCTTGCGTGGCGCCGATCATCCTGGACGCAACCCCTTCGTTGTCATAAATGATATGGCCCCGGTCCTGAACAAAGGAATATTCGCCGTTTGCTTTTTTAAACCGGTATTCGTCTTCCCAAATAATGGATGTTCCCTCTTTCTTTATTTCGGACAATCGGGACAATACCCGCTCTTTGTCTTCCGGATGCAGCATGCTTTCCCAAAAACTTTGCGGAATAGTTGCGTTCTCTATGGGATAACCGAAAACACGCTTATGACCCCCGTCTATCCAGAACAGGTGCTTAGACTTAAAGTTCCATTCCCAAAGACAATCATTGGTGACTTCTGTAATAAATCGGTAAAGTTCATTTAGTATTCCCAATCGCCATTCCGGATTCTCCGGTTGGGATGGTCTATTACTACTTTTAAATGAAACGGATAAAGTATCATCGCAGTGATATGTAATGACGTCAAACCAGGATCCCATTTCTCCCCAATAATCTTCAAAATGAGCTGGAGTATTCTGAAGAAATGCAAAATGATAGACATTGTAGAATTCAACAGGGATGATATCCGAACATTTTTCCCAGAGATTCATCCCAACTACGTCCTTTGCCTGAATGCCTGAGATATTTTCTGCTTCCTTGTTCCAGTATTTTACCGACCATTTTTCGTCAACGGTAAAGAAGCCATTGGTGATGATATCAGGGACAGGTTTCCCTGTATAACTATTGTTTTTTCCCGGTGTCCTGA
>PLEB01000428.1 GCA_003136915.1 Chitinophagaceae bacterium | reverse complement strand
ACCAATCTTACAAAATCCCTTGAAAGCAATCTCCAGAGCGTAAACAAATTTGCACCCAATACCTTTCGAACCCCGATCTCTTTCGTGCGCTGTTCCGCCATAAAAGAGGCAAGCCCGAACAGGCCAAGACAGGATATAAAGATTGCGAATCCGGCAAACACTGTTGCCAGGCTGCCGATGCGTTCTTCATCAGCGAATTTGCGGGCATAGTCATCATCATTAAATTGATACACGAAAGGACTGGAAGGATTGAATTTTTTGAATACCGCCTCTATACCCGCAAGCGCCTTGCGCACTGGCACATCCCTCTTAAACCGAATGGTGATGTATTGAAGATATCCATCTCCCAGGAAGATCGCCGGCTCAATCGGCTCATAAGGAGAATTGGTTACCATATCTTTTACCACGCCGATAACCAGCCGTTGCTTACCGCCAAATTTCATTAATTCACCCACCGGATTTTTAATACCAATGATTTTCGCAGAAGCTTCATTCAGGATTATAGCACTGGAATCAGTGGCGAAACTTCGCGAAAAATCGCGACCCTGGATAATGGTCCAGTCAATGGTCTTGCCGAAGTCTGGCGTAACATTAACGTTGCGGAAAAAGATCGACTCCTGGTCTGGCCTCTTTCCTCTCCAGTACAATTCATTATCATTCATGAAGGCGGTTGTGGTCATTGAAGATTCGCCCATATTTTCCACCACGCCCGTCTGTAACAGTTCGCTGCGAAGCACATCATAGTGGCCCCCCAGTTCAGGTGTATTGATATTAACGGTTATCAGCCCTGTCCTTGAATATCCATTGGGCCGGTTCTTCGCAAATTGTATTTGCAGGTACACGATGATGGTACCAATAATCAGCGTGAGGGATACGCTGAATTGTAACACAACCAAAACCTTCCGGGGAACGGATGCATGACGGCCAGCCCGGAATGTTCCTTTCAGCACCTTTACGGGCTCGAAGGCAGAGAGATAGAGTGCAGGATAACTGCCGGAAATAATTCCCGTAAACAAGGTAAATCCGGCGGCTATCAACCAAAACACGAAACTGTTCCAGGGGATGGTCATCTCCTTCGAGGCAAGGCTATTGAAAAAATGAAGAGAAAAAAATACAAGCACCATACTCAGAACAAAGGCGATGATGGCAACCAGGATTGATTCGGTGAAAAATTGTCCGATGATTTGACTTCTCAGGGAACCGATCGTCTTTCGGATGCCGACTTCCTTTGCACGTTGCTCGCTCCGTGCGGTAGAAAGATTCATAAAATTGATACAGGCAAGAAGTAAGACAAATCCTCCAATGATTCCGAATAGCCAAACAAACTGTATGCGACCGCCAGCAGCCTTTCCTTTATCGAATTCACCGTAAAGATGCAATTTGTCAAGCGGGTACACCAGCGCCTCTTCCAGCCAGCCTTTGATATGTGGGGTTGGCAAATTTTTGATGCGTGCGGAAACCTGTCCGGCGCTGATATGATCAGCAAGTTCCACGAACATCTGACCGTTATGGTCATCCCAATCCGTATTTGTGCTTAAATAGCTGTTGTCCTTATTTTCCCAGGGCAAAAGTATCTTGGTTTCATGGAACGTTGTATTAAAAGGCAGATCCTCGTAAACGCCGCCGATTTTCAGGTCCAGATTATTGTCAAGTCTGATCGTTTTATTTATGGGATCCGTATTCCCGAACAAAGCTGTTGCCAGCGACTGTGCCATCATTATGGTTGAAGACTCCTTCAATGCAGAAATGGAGCCTCGCAGCATCCGGAAGCCGAACATTTCCGGGAATTCATACTGGGTCCATATTCCCTGCCGCGACAATTTCTTATCACCGGCAGCGATCAGATGATCATACTGAAAGGAAGCCAGGGCCATGCTTTTAAATTCGTCACCGTGCTCAAGCCTGAGTGCCTTACCCATGGTCATGGCAATAGTGGTACCTGTAGAATACTCACCGTTGGCCGATTGAGTTATCATTACCTGCGCGAGGCGATCGTGATTGGGATAGTACGTGTCGAACGAAACTTCATCCGTGATCCATAGTCCGATCAGGAGCGCGACGGCCATACCCGTAGCCAAACCCACGATATTGATAAAAGAATAGCCCTTACTCTTTGTCAGGTTTCGCCATGCAATTTTGAGATAGCTTTTGAGCATAACAGGAGTAATGTGGAAATGTGGAAATGTGATAATGTGGAAATGAAGGCACCTGTATTTCATTAGCACATTAGCACATTTCCNNCCTGCCAAGAGGATGCCGGTTTCTTAATTAGTTAGTAATCATAAATTTATCTTTATAGTTGGAGGCGGGAAATGTACGCAATCGATACAACTCATGTGCGTTTTGACCAAACCTTGCTTTACAGCTTTAAGCCTTTTATTCTGAAGTATGTTGGATCAATTGAGGAGAAAATTAGCGTACACGAGTTGTATCATTTGCGGACATTTATCAGGTCTTAGTTAATTCTAATTTTTTGATTAATAATTCTTTATGAAACCGGCATCCT
>PLEB01000235.1 GCA_003136915.1 Chitinophagaceae bacterium | reverse complement strand
TTCTTTTTCTGGCTGAAATTCCAGGCCCCATAATGTGTGTGCACTATGTGTCCCTTGCAATTATCTACGGCTTCACGGATATATTCATCACTCTGCCGCTCATAGAACAATGGTGCATCAATACAAAGCTCCACATTCCTACGATCGATTTCCTTCATCATGGTCAGCGTATCCTCATACCCTGTTGCCAACACAGGCGCATGATTCTGCAACGCCAACTTAATACCCATATCGGCGGCCATATCGGCCACCTCACGGATTCCTTCCACACAATGATTCCATCTCCGGAGATCGGCAGGATATAAACGCTTATAATACTTGCCTCTTTCAAACTGTGCATATAATGCAATGTCTTCTTCATCATTGATCANNCACAGCACAATTCCTTCATCGGCGGCCAGCTTTTTTATGCGCGTACGATCCGCCTTACTCAAATCAAGTGGGGAAGCAACCGGGCGCTTGGTCTCTATGGCTAGTGCGTCAAAGCCAAACTCTTTGGCTCGATGGACCTGCTGTTCGAGCGATAAAGCTTGTCCTTTGTAAAACAATCCCCCGTACGTTACCGTCAATAAGGCAAATTTCATATAGCTTGATTTTGCTTGTTAGTGTAATGTAAATATTTTTTTGGATAGGGCAAAAGGGAAAGGCTTCCAGCCTTTATTCATATCCATAAACGCATGCAATTTTCAAAGGCTCTATAAACTAACTTCGCTGAAATTACCTCTAGGAAAAATACCAGTTTAAATAAGGCCGAAAAAAAAATTGCATGCGACTCAGAAAATTGCCATTATTTATTTCACTGATCTTATTGTTGATGAGCGTCAGCACTGGCGCTCAGACAAAGAATACATTTTCATTTTCCAATCCGGAATCGGAAGGAGTTTCATCAACAGGGATTTTGCATTTCGTTCAGGCTGCCGATAAAAGCAAAAACGAATTGCACAGCTTCATGTTTCTACGGCATGGCATGGTGATAGCGGAAGGCTGGTGGGATCCCTATGCACCCGGGTTGAAGCACACGATGTATTCAGCAAGCAAAAGTTTTACAGCTACCGCTGTGGGATTTGCAGTGAGCGAAAAAAGACTCAGCCTGGACGATAAGGTCATTTCCTTTTTTCCGGACAACCTGCCCGATAGTATCAGCCCCTATCTTTCAGAGCTCACCGTAAAGAACCTGCTTACGATGTCCGTTGGCCAGAAACCGGAACCAACTTATGCAGTAGTTCCGGGGAACAGCAATTGGGTAAAGGCCTTTCTGGCGTGGCCCCTGGTATATAAGCCGGGTACGCATTTTCTTTACAATACCCTGGCCAGTTTTATGCTGTCGGCCATTGTGCAAAAAGTGACTGGCGAAAAAATAATTGATTATCTCCGGCCAAGGTTATTTGAGCCTTTGGGTATTGAAGGAGAAGACTGGGAGTCAAGCCCACTGGGCATCAATACCGGAGGATGGGGTCTCAGAGTAAAAACGGAAGACATGACCAAATTCGGGCAACTCTTTTTGCAAAAGGGGAAATGGAACGGCAAACAAATTTTGTCAGCTGATTGGATTGAGGAAGCCACTACTGAAAAGATCATTCAAAACCCTGACAAACCGCAATCACAAAGGGATTCGAGCGATTGGGAACAGGGTTATTGTTACCAGATGTGGCGATGCAGGAACGGAGCTTACCGCGCAGACGGAGCCTATGGTCAGTTTATTATCATGATGCCTGCTGAAGATGCAGTAATTGCAATTACAGCTGAAACTGCCGATATGCAGGATGAATTAAACCTGGTATGGAAATACTTGTTGCCGGCTATGCATCCGGGAAAATTACCTCCTGACAAAAAAGATCTGACGATCCTGCAAAAAAAACTTTCTCGGCTTTCTCTTCCCAAACCCTCAAAAACGTTTTCTCCGGCCATAGAAAAAACGGTTTCGGGTGAAAGCTTTACTATGGCACCGAATCAGAAACATATGGGGAATATTTCCTTCAATTTTGCAAACCGTCAATGCCTGCTAACCATAAAAATGGATTCAGCAGAATATAAATTAAATTTCGGTCTTGACGGATGGCAAAAAGGAGAAACAGCCAAACCGGGACCAGGCCTCTTTACCAATAAAAGCTTTGATCTTTTACCATTCACTTATTCAAAAGTTGCGGGGATCTACCGCTGGACGGATGATCATACACTGGAGCTGACCTTGCGATATATTGAAAGTCCCCACACAGAAACAACCATTTGTAGTTTTGATCAGAACAAAATTTCAGTCACCATTCAAAACAGCAATGATTTTGGACATAGAAAGACGGTCCTGACTGGCATTTGCACCAGGCCAATAACTACCAGCGCAGCATCGGGGTAAATTTTGTAAATTGCTCATTCATCCGAATAAACATACAAAATGGCAGAGCAAGAACTCCTTGTAAAGATGGCGCTAACCAGCTGGAACGATCAACTGGACAGATCCGGTAAGTTATTTGATTCTCTTACCGATGCAGAACTAGAACAGCACGTAGCACCGAACCGGAACACCGGAAAATATTTGTTAGGTCATCTCATTGCGGTTCATGATGCGATGATTCCTTTGCTTGGCTTTGGAGATAAACTGTACCCGGAATTGGAACAGCCATTTGTCAGAAGCCCTGAATCCGCGCAACCCAACGAAACGGCGATATCCGCATTGCGAGCCAGCTGGAATAAGGTAAACCAAACGCTTGCATCTAAATTCAATGCGTTGTCAACAAAAGAATGGTTTGACCGGCACAATTCTGTTTCGCCGGAAGATTTCAAAAAAGAGCCACATAGAAATAAACTGAATGTATTGCTGAGTAGGACCAATCACTTGTCCTACCACCGCGGCCAACTGATATTTTTACAGAAAAAATAAGCCTTCCTGGATTTCAATCCGTTTATTTAATTCGCTCTTACATGAACAGGATAGCCCTTGTTTTTCTTCATTTCTTATTGGTCATCTCTTTCCCGCTTGCAGCCCAAAAAAAAATCAGCCTCTCCTCTCCCGATAAAAAAATCCTTTTTGAATTTAATTTGACCGATGACCGTCCGGAATATTCGGTCCGCTTCAATAAACATGTACTCATTGAGCACAGCATCCTCAGCCTCTCATTTGAAAACAAAGATGTATGGGGTATGAACCTTACAACAGACCGTGCAACATTTGCCGATGGAGAAGATAACTATACGCTTCCCGCCGGTAAGACCAGCCAGGTGCATGATTTTTATAAAGAAGTGAGCATTCCTTTGCATGAACGCAGCGGCAAAAAAAGATTGATCATTTTAATGGTCCGCGCTTTTGATGATGGTCTTGCCTTCCGGTATGAATTTCCCGTACAGAATAACTGGACCGCGTACACTTTGACTGATGAAAATACTCATTTTAGCATTATCGGTAATCCAAAAGCCCGGGTCGCTTTCCTGGAAAATTTCACTACTTCCCACGAGCACAGGTATAATGTCTTACCTCTGAAAGATATTAAAGACGATACCCTTATGGATATGCCGGCCTTGTTTGAGTTTCCCGGAAAAATATTCATGGCAATTACGGAAGCGAACCTGGTAAACTACGCGGGTATGTCACTCATTAAACGCAACGGAATGCTCACGAGCCAGCTCAGTCCGCTCCCGGGACAATCCGAGATCAAAGTAAAAGTATCATTGCCGCACCAAACTCCCTGGCGGGTTTTAATGATCAGCGATCGTATCGGCGCGCTGATTGAATCCAACATATTAACTAACCTGGCCGCACCCTGCGAAATAAAAGATCTCTCCTGGCTGAAACCCGGAAAAGCAACTTTTCACTGGTGGAACGGAGATGTATTGCCCGATACCACGTTCGAAGCGGGAATTAATTTTGATTTCAACAAGTATTACATTGATTTTGCTTCAAGGAATGGGATCGAATACCACACAATTATCGGTAACCGCGGTGTGGCATGGTATCAGAATGACGGAATGGAATACCAGCCCGGTCCGAATACGGATGTCACCAAACCCAGACCCACACTGGATATACAGGCAATATGTGATTATGCCAGGAGCAAAGGCGTGGGTATCCGGTTCTGGGTTCACTGGAAGGCGCTTTATCCAAAACTGGATTCTGCATTCACTCTATTTCAAAAATGGGGAGTGAAGGGAATGATGGTTGATTTTATGGACCGGGACGATCAGGAAATGGTTAAAATACAGGAAGAGATCCTGCGAAAAGCCGCCGAACATCATCTCGAGATCCAATTTCATGGCGCATACAAGCCTACTGGACTTAGCCGCACTTATCCGAACGAATCTACGCGGGAAGGCACACTCAACTACGAAAATGATAAATGGGGAAACCTGATTACGCCGGACGACGATATTGAAATTCCTTTTACAAGAGCATTGGCAGGTCCGACCGATTACCACCTAGGCGGCTTCAGGGCAATGCCGGCTTCAAGCTTCAAGCCCCAAGTCTCCCATCCTCATGTGCTCGGTACACGCTGCCATATGCTGGCCATGTATGTAATTCTGGAAAATCATTTGTCCATGGTATGTGATGACCCTGAAGCATACGAAGGCCAGGATGGTTTTGATTTTTTGAAAAAGGTACCAACCGTATGGGATCAAACTGTTGTTCCCGGTGCAGAGACGGGCGAATGGGTATCCATAGCGAGAAGAAAGGGATCGGACTGGTATATCGGAACCATTAACAACAGCAAAGCCAGAACAGTAATTATTCCATTGAATTTTTTGCCTCCCGGTAATTATCAGGCTGAAATTTACTCCGATGCACCGGATGTTGCCGAAAATCCAAATCACCTGCTATTGCAAAACCGGAATTTCAGTCCATCCGATAGCTTAACTATTAATCTGCCGGATGGCGGCGGCCAGGTTGTGGTATTGCATCCATAGATCTCCTGCCAACAATTCGTTATTTATTTTCAAGTTACCTAACTTTAAACTTTCCGCATTTTAGAATCACCTGCAAGCTTATGGCATCCATTGTTATAAAGAAAGAATCCATTGATTTCTTGAAGGCACTTTCAAAAAACAATAATCGTGACTGGTTCAATAAACATAAAGACAAATACATTGAGGCGCACAATAATATCATTGCATTTGCCGATGCATTATTGTCTGAAATGAACAAGCATGATAAAATTGAAACTTCGTCCGGAAAGGAAAGCTTGTTCAGGATCTATAAAGATGTGCGCTTTTCTAAAGACAAAACCCCATATAACCCACATTGGCATGGCTCATTCAAAAGGGCCACACAAAAATTGCGTGGGGGATATTATTTTAATATCAATCCCGGAGGGTCATTCCTGGCCGGTGGATTCTGGGGCCCCGAACCGAAAGACATGAAAAGGATCCGCCAGGATATTGATTTAAATTATGAAACCTGGGAAAAGCTTCTTGCTGATAAAACGCTTATAAAGACATTTGGGAAAATGACCGGAGATCAGTTAAGTTCAGCTCCACGGGGTTATGCCCGGGATCACCCGGCTATTGACCTGCTTCGTTACAAGCAATTTATATTTAAGTACCCGTTTACAAATGCGGAAGTCTCCAGTCCCGGTTTTTATAAAATGGCAAACGACGTATTTAAAAAAATGCGCCCATTCCTCAACTATGCGAGTGAGGTCCTTACCACGGATATGAATGGTGTGCCTGTTATTGATTGAAAGATCATAAAACTCCAGGTATAGGAGACAATAGGAATAACCACCCCGCCGATTAAAATAAAAGGAAAGGTGGTTACCGATCTGAAGGGAATTTTCAGCCGTTTAGTGATCTCATTCTTTTGCTGTTGCAGGACTGATCACTGTTGATACTTCATAAATTGCAGTAACCGGAAATCCGCCCTTTTTAGCATGTTCCCTAATCAGGTCCATGTTTTCTGCTTTGTAGATACAAAAGATTTTATCCGCTACCACATAGCTATGTAACCATTCAATCTGGGGGCCCATCTCTTTCAGTACCGTACAGGAGGTTATTGATATCTGCTTCAATTTTTCAGGACTGAACTGACCCGCACCGGGTATATTCCTTTCAATTACGTAGGTCTTCATTGCATTTTGCGATACATTTTGAGCATTTACGTTATCCTGCGCGGCGGCGGTCTGGGTAATGCATGCAAAACCGGTAAAGAGCGCGCTTACAATAAGAAGATGGATGCCATTGGTAATCTTTTTCATAACAAATAATTTTAAGTTTAATGAATAAGTAAATATAGTTGGGGAAACAGCACTCCAACTATAACGAATCGTTCAAATGATGGTAATTTTAAACCAGGAGCCTGCAAGGCCTATTGAAGTGAATTAAGATAACTGGCCGGGAGAAGGCCAAACTTCTTTTTAAAACATTTGGTAAAATAGGACGGGCTGTTGAATCCCGAATCGAATGTGGTTTGGGAAATATTAAAAGATTGCTTTTTCAATAGTTCCCTGGCTTTTTCCAGCCTGAATTCTTTTAGAAGAAGATTCGGAGCTAAACCCCATAGTGCGATTGTTTTCCTGTATAACTGCGATTTGCTCATCGACATGGATTTACAAAGTTCCGTAACAGCGAAATCCGAATCCTGCCAGTTTTTTTCAAGTTTGTTGAACAACGAAACCACTATGGTCTCATCCTGGGGCAATAGCGTTGTAAAATTCTTTTGATTGATTTTAAAATATTCACGGACCAAAAGTTCTTTAACCACGGAAGCGATGGCTATCTGATTATTGTTTGATATAGTACAAAGGTGCGTGGCCATTTTTATCGCGTCTCCAAAGAGCTTATCACTTTTTGAAACAGGTTCTCCGGCGCTGACCCCTATTTTAAAACCGGTTAATTTCCTGTCAGCATTTGAGATATTCTTTTGAATTGCCATAGCACAATGAACGGCTTTGACAGCGGAAGAAAATGAGGCAATAAATCCATTTCCGGCATGTTCGACCTCACGGCCTCCGTGCGCTGATAATTCCTTTCTTATGATACTATTTAGTCTGTTCAAAAGTCCATTTGCTTTCTCCAAATCCAGTTTATGACGTAACAAGACCGGGTCAATAATATCCGTGACCAAAAGAATACGGAAAGCAGACTCACTAAAAACTTTTAGCCCATTATTCGAAATTACTGTTTCCTCGGGGTCATGGATCCTGCCTAAAAAAGCCTGTACTACTTCGTTTTCTACTTCTATGATTTTGGATGGCATAAACCCATGTGATCTTTTGTGCATTGCTGCCACGTCGGTTGGATCAGGAGCTTCTATGAGACAAAAAGCAACCCCTCTGGCTTCATCTATCCAATAGGTCAAACACTTACAGTGATATTCATCCTGTACCAGCATATCCTTCCGATGAGCTTCGGCCAGATCAAGGGCCTCGACACCAGGAACATGATGAACATCCATGTAGATAGGCATAATTTGTACTATTAAACGGCCACAACAATTTGTCCGCTTCGAATATAGCAATTCTGAACAAAATGAGTGAGTTTTTTTAGGTGAATTGGGTGGTAATAAGGATCATTCAAAGTCCGTTTTTGTTAAGCCACACAAGTGAGTAATCCGCTATTTCNNCCAAGTACAGGAGGTGCGATATGATCATTTTCACCGCCGGTGATAAGCAATGGACCCCGTGTTGCGTTCGCCGTATTTACTTTTGTTTCCGACCCTGTGAAACTGGCCGCTGCAGCCTGGAAAAGCGGGAGGCCGGGAGCCGGTATTGTCCAGCGTTCGTAAAGCTCCCTGGCTTCCTCCTCAGGAACTGCATTGGCAAAACCATATCTGAATTGATCAAAACTGAGCGATACTGCTTTCTTGCGATTAGAAAGATTACCCAGCACCGGAAAGGAGGCTTTAAGCGCTGAAATGGGTAACTGCCATACGCCCTTTATCGGAGCCGGATCGATAGCTATGCCGGCGGCGGCAATGCCACGCCCCAGGATCACCTGCGCAATGAGACCGCCGAAGGAATGCCCGATAACGATAGGTGATTCAGAAAGCGACCCAATTACCCTGGCATAACTATCCGCAACTTCAGTAACACCCCTGTTGGCAATAGCCTGCGGATTGGCCCGGCTTTCAGCAACAGTAGGCGAATCGCCCGGCCAGCCGGGGTTCAGTGTTTCGTAACCATGCCCTTTAAAGAAGTCCATCCAGGACCGCCAGGAGCTGGCGTGAATCCATAATCCATGAATGAAAACAATTGTTTTTTTTGCCATGATCAGATTGTTTTAGGCGAAATTTACCGGGTGTAACAATATAAGTTATTAAAGCAATACGGCTATGATTATTTTTATTTTGATTTCGATACTTATTCTAATCAATGGTTATTTCTCTGC
>PLEB01000270.1 GCA_003136915.1 Chitinophagaceae bacterium | reverse complement strand
GACCCATTGTTTCCTGGTAAAGTTGTTGGATTAGGGGCCCTGGGAATGATTACAAAAGTTGAGCTTGGGATCCAGCCGACTTACCTGATGCGTCAGAATGTTTTTATTCATCTGCCCATAGCCGAATTGAACAAACACTTTGATGAGATTGTTTCAGCCGGTTACAGTGTTAGTCTTTTTACTGACTGGGAAACGGAATATGTTAACGAAGTCTGGATAAAATCAAAATATGATCCTGCCAAAAAATACGATTCCCTTCCTGAATTTTTCGGAGCCGGGGCTGCAACGAAAAACCTGCATCCGATCATTGCCCTTTCCGCTGAAAACTGCACCGAGCAGATGGGTGTGCCAGGCCCCTGGTACGAAAGGTTACCGCATTTTAAAATGGGTTTCACACCGAGCAGTGGTAAGGAACTCCAATCGGAATATTTTGTTCCCCGCCATCATGCCATTGAAGCCATTACTGCAGTCGCACGTCTGGGAAAACAGGTAAGTCCGCATCTACTGATCACCGAAATACGCACGATTGCAAAAGATGATTTATGGATGAGCCCATGCAGGAACCAGGATTCCGTGACAATTCATTTTACATGGAAGCCTGATTGGCCCGCCGTTAGCAAAGTATTGCCTCTGATAGAGAAAGAACTTTCGCCTTTTAATGCGAGGCCTCATTGGGGCAAGTTGTTTACCATGTCCGCAAAAATCCTGGAATCGAGGTATGAAAAACTGGAAGACTTCAGGAAGATGGTTGCAACTTATGATCCTTCGGGGAAATTCAGTAATGAATTCCTGCGTGCTCATATTTATGCCTGATCGTCCGGAACGCAACTGCGCATTCTTCTCAATGATGTAATTTCCAATACAAGGACTGCATAAAATAACCTCCCACTACACTACGCGCCTGAAATCCTACCTTTCTGCCATCAAGGGTTTCGTGCCAGTCACTCAATGGCACGCGTGTAGGCGTTTCCGTTAGGTATTTGTACACCGGATCCACGAGGGACTCAAAATCCTGGCGGTTGGCGGCTAATGTGGATGTCCACAATATCCAGTCTGACTTGGTATAGGTTTTCCGGCTATCGAGCGGCAGTCCGAATGCCTCTTGCCTGCCCAGGTAATAGGCTACTTCCTTTCGATAAACGGAATCCGGGAACAGGTGCAGATCTAGCAGTTTATCCCATACGAGATTATATTTCTGGCTCCAGGTATTTTTATCATTAAATGTCAAAGCATAATGGTCACCGGCTCCTGCAAGTTTTATCCATTGACCAACCATATTTGAAGCCATATCATTGAATCTTTTTGCGACGAATTGCTCCCCCTTCATCTCCGCCATCATGCCAAAACAACGGATTGCCACGATGGCTTTCAATGATAGATTGGCATTGCGGGCCAGGTGTCCCGCGAAATCATCCGTGCAGAGCTGGTCAGCGGGATCCAGTCCTTTCTGCGCGAGATAAGATGCCCATTGAGATAAAATTTTCCCGTGCTTTGCAGCAAATGAAGCATTTCCTTCCCTCTTTACGATTGCGGCCGTAAGTATGATCATATTTCCTGATTCTTCCACCGGCATACCTTCTCCATAGATCTCTCCGTTTGCGAGCGGATAGGTTCCCAGATCATGCGCAGCATAGGCTTTTGCATAAAGCCCGCTTTCGCAGTAATAAAAAATCCCATTGAGCATGCCTTTCAACAGTTCCGGATTGTACATCAGGTATAAGGGTGCCGAAGGATAGGTTACATCCACTGTACTGATACAGCCATTGCTGAAATTCTCTTTTGACAGAAAAAGCAGATCGCCTTCCGGACTTTTCACCAGTTTATGCGCAGAAACACTTTGCCGGTAGGCAGCTACACATAATTTGGCGTAGTGCTCACCACCTGCCATCAAAGCATCCTGGTATACCTGTTGATCCGCACTGTCGCATTTTTTAAGGATTGCGGAATATTGGATCAATGCTGCATCCATTTCTTTTTCTATGCTGCTGCCAGGCTCCAATTTCCACCAGGGCTTGAGGTTTGAATGAAAATACTGGATCGAATAGAGATCGTCATAGCCAAGCAACAAGAGATGATCCCTTGGTTTTGTACTCAGGATCTCGGCTGGAAAATCCGTTTTAAGATCCCTGCCTGAAATCGTTTGGAGGGCCAACTCTTTTTTAGCCACCCCCAGATATACATATCCCCAGTTGATGCGCAGATCATCTCCTTTCTTAGCGAGTACGGACTGGTCCATGGTGCCCGACCTCAACAAACTCAATGATGGCGTGAAGAGTTTTGTGCTCTGGACCTCCTCTTCAGGAACATTTACGGCCAGGTTTGCTGAAGCAATGAAATGCAGCTGTATTCTATGCGTACGATAATCTCCGCTGGTTATTTTGAAAGAAATATAAGAAACGGGCCGGGACAGTAAATGAAGGTCATTCAGGATCAGCGGTGAAGTAAATTGCATGCGAACATTCACCGGCCCGCAGACTAAGTCATATATTGTTCGGGTAGCCGTCACCGTTACTTGCTTTTGTACGCCGGCAAGCTCTTCGCCCACGGGTTCATACCCTGCCCTGGCCTGGCCGAGAATACGATAACTTTTTCCATCCACCGTGATCCCGGCGATGAGAGATTGATCAGCACCTGTCCAGTGTTTAGTTGGTGAGGCCGTAACCGTGTCGCTGAACGACCAGATACTGAAATAGGGATCATGACTGATCAGTGGATAGGCAGGCATCTGATGGACCTGGCCGACCGAAACCCGGCTGAGGGCCAGCAGAAAAAAAAGGAATAATTTAGAAATCAAAATGAAAGTCTTATTCAATAGTTGTTGGTTTTGAAAGTCCAATTTACAACAAAGTGGTTCTCAACTCTCTCCCGATTTTATGCCTTAACAGCTTTGTCAACTAAATTGGAGTCCAACTGTTAAAGTAAGCAATGAGGTGCCTGAATATTCGTTTCTCTTATATGGCAAAATCCGGTTTTACCCTATTTATCTTCGTTCTGATGGCAAATACATCCTTTTCCCAGATAACCGGCCGGCCGTTCCCACAGCATGTTTCCTATTATAAGGGCTGTATTAAACCCAATCATGTTTCGCAAAAGAAAATGGATGCCCAGGTTTTGCATTTTTATGAAAACTGGAAAAAGCAGTATATCCACGCTTCTCCCGGGATGGATCAGGCCTATGTATTTTTTGAAGAAGAGGGTTCCCGTTTTCAAAGCGTTTCAGAAGGACAGGGATATGGCATGCTGATCACGGCCCTGATGGGAGGCGCAGACCCGGTAGCCCGGGGGACATTCGATAGTCTATTCAGGTACGTAATTGCCCATCCGAGCAAACCCGAGTCCCCACTCATGGCCTGGTCTCAGTTTTCCAACAGCAGGAACAAGGATCAGACCTCAGCTACCGATGGTGATATGGATATTGCCTATGCCTTGCTGCTGGCCCATGATCAATGGGGCTCCAGGGGAAAATACAATTACCTGTCTGCCGCCCGCAATATGATCCACTCCATTATGCAATATGAGATCAATCGGGACTCTTACAGCATTTTGCTGAGTGATGCCGTTGAATATGACAGTAAGGATTATTTTGATATGAGGTCATCTGATTTTATGCCTTTGCATTGCAAACTGTTTGAGATGGCTACGGGCGACGCACAATGGAATAAAGTGGTTGACAAAAATTACAAGTTATTCTCCCAGATGCAGGAGACTTACAGCAATGACGCCGGATTAATTCCGGATTTTATTGTCCATATAAATCACACGGCACAGCCTGCACATCCCAGATACCTCGAATCCCGCTACGATGGATGTTATAATTATAACGCCTGCCGCGTTCCCTGGAGGATTGCAACAGACTACCTGCTTACAGGCGACAAACGTTCTTCCGAAATGGTAAATAAGATCAACCGGTGGATCAGGCAAACCACTTCCGACAATCCGGATAATATTTCAGCGGGTTATACGCTCGGAGGAGACGATATCCGAAGCAGGCATTACGAAGCGCTGAGTTTTATCGGTCCTTTCGCTATTGCGGCTATGGTGGATCCGGCAAATCAGCGATGGCTGAATTCCATCTGGGATTACCTGGTTCAATTCAAATTGAAGGATTTCGACTATTACGACAACAGCATTAAGATGATCAGTCTGCTCATCGTTTCCGGGAATTACTGGAATCCGGCAAATTCTTCCGTTGTCTATCATGAACCCGGGGGGAGTACCCAGGGATAATGCCGGTCAATGAATTTTCTTAATCGCATCGGCCATCAGGTTCGCGACGAATCGGTTTCCATTGTCATTCAGATGGACCCCATCGAGCGTTAAAATTCCTCTTTCCACATTGCCGGGGTTGTGAGCCATTTCATAATCTTCAAATTCCTTTCGCAAATCCAGAAGCTCTACCTGTTGATCTGCTGCAATCTTGCGGACAATACCGGCATATTTATTCATGTCGCCGTCCTGCTCGTTCGTGCAATCATTTTTTTCACCAATGGTGGAAGGTGTGCAAATGACCAGCTTTGCATTCGCTGCTTTCAGTTTTTTGATTAAGGCCCGATAAAATCTTTCAAATTTGTCTGCATCGGTGCCCGTGCCCATTTTTTTGTGCCAAACATCGTTGACGCCTATCCAGATCACAACAATGTCGGGTGACTTACTGATCACATCGTCGTCCAGGCGCAGGTACAGATCATACACCTTATTTCCACTCACACCCGCACCGACAATATCATATTGACCATTTCCGCCGGGATTCAGCAGGCTATCGGTGAGCAGGACGTATCCGTGTGGATGCATACCCGATTCCGTAAGGGAATCTCCAAAAAAGATCACTTTGGTTTTCTTGACCTGGAAAAAAGACATTGTTATAATAGCTAAAAGGAGAACACAGAATGAAATTAGTTTCTTCATAAGGAAATGTTGTTTTCAAATATAAACCAGGCAATTCGTTTTTCATTGGCCAGCCATACTTTTTGTTAAATCCCTGATTTCGACAGATTTCCAGGGATTTCTTTATACTTTTGCGTTTCAATTTCCCCTTTTTTATTCCTGCCCCAAACCAACAAGGAAAAATCGGAATGTTTCGTGCTTAAAAACAAGTCCACATATAACTTTTATTTAAAGGCACTATTGGTCGCACTTTGTCCTGTTTTCTTTGCCGTCCAATTATTTTTCAATTTTGAATTACCCGNNGGTACAGGAAAACAATACATTTGATTTTCTACGAATTGCAAACAAGACTCAACAGGTCAGGACCCGCAAGGAACCTCCCGCTCATCATGGCTTTCGGTTAAATAAGCATTTTCAGCCGGAAAGCCTGCCATCCAGCAATATCCTGATTCCGGTTCCGGTTGAGCATATCGCACGCTTAAAGAAACCGGCATCAGCCGACTATTTTATTCCTTCAGCTTTACTTCAAGCACAGACTTTGCGCGGCCCTCCCCGGACATGATTTTTCTTAGCAATTATTATTCATTTCATTATTTCATTTTTTTATGGCTACTAAATATAACAGGAGGTGCCCTGTGCTAACGGGGTTCTTATTACTTATACCCCTGTTCTCCCTGTTCGCACAAAAACAAAAAACTTTTTCATTGTCAGATTTTGTTGATTCTGCCCAAAACCACATGCCCGTCTTATTGGAAAAAAAATCATTGGTGGAGGCGGCCCGGGCTGGTATCCTCGATGCAAAGCATTCTTTTTTGCCAAACGCTCTTATTGCTGACGAGCTGAATTTGGGAACAGACAATTCCTTACCCGGATCCTATTTATCTTATGGGGTCATCCCTTCCTCTTCAAGCGGCCTCCATCCATCGAACGATTATCAGTCAGCCCTGGGAAATATTGCTATATTCCAGAGTCAGTATGAATTGGTTGATTTTGGATTGCGGGCAGCGAGAGAAAAAAATGCCGAGGCATATGTCAGCCTGAGTCAGGCGGATCTGGATAAAGAATCCTATTTACTGAAATGGCAGGTAGGCAAATTGTATTTTGATATACTTAAGAATGAGTTTCAACTGGCCATTGATCAACAAAACGTAGGTCGCTATACAGCCATTTATAAGGTGATACAGGCGTTGACCCGCAGTGGCATCCGGCCTGGCGCCGACTCGTCACTCGCGATGGCTGAGTTGTCCAAAAGCCGCATAAGTTATAATCAAACCGAGGGACAAGTGAAGCAACTGCAACAACAATTGTCCTATTTAAGCGGCATTCCCATCAACGAATTTGAAATTGACACAACACAAACAAAAAATCTTCTATCAGCACTTGATCTTACCGGAAGATGGAATCAGGAAGCCATCACAAAGAATCCGTTGGTTGATTATTTCGCGAAGGAGGAAATGCTGCAGACGCAGGTTGAAGCCCTGGTAAAGAAAAGCTATATGCCCAAAATTCTTCTATATGCAACGGGATGGGCAAGAGGATCAAGTATTGATTATAATGGGAACTATAAATCCACTGCTG
>PLEB01000454.1 GCA_003136915.1 Chitinophagaceae bacterium | reverse complement strand
GGCTGTTTCTCCTGTATTCCATAGATAGGATTTATAAGGGAGGACGGGCTTCAAATCCAAAAATTCACTCGCACATATTACTGTATCGGAAGGCAAAAATGAGAAGGGCAATGGTTTAACCGAGCCGATGAAAGTTGTATCTGTGCTGATGCAGCCATTTTTACCTGTCAGCCTTACCCAATAGGTGCCCGAATCTGCTACTACGATACTTTCTTTGACTGTACCATCCTGCCAGAGATAGCTGGTATAGCCATTCCCGGCATCCAATTTCATGGTGTACCCCGAACACAATGTTGTATCTGCCGGCATATTGATTTTCGGTATGTCATTCCCTACTGAAACGATAATAGAATCGACGATCTTATCGCACCCGTTTTTTTCCACTTTAATAACAAAATCACCCGGCTCCCTGAACCTGAATGTCATATGAGAATAATTGCTATCCAATACTTCTGCAGATTGCGGATCGTAGGTCCAGGTTACAGGTTCAGGACAAAATGGGTCCTCGTGAAGCTTGTATATGATTGAATCGCCGGGTTGACATACAACTCCGGGTCCTTCTAATTTTAATAAGTCACAACCATCAAGGTATTTTGGGCAAAATAAATGGGACTCAATAGCCACATCATCTAAACTCAATGGAAAATCACTTACTGATATTGAAAGGTTGCTGTTCACGTTCCAGGTCATGGGTACCAGCGAAACCTGATTTGCCTCTAAGCTCAGATCGGTTCTACCCGAATTACATCCGGCACCTGCAGAATCAAGTTTCAAAAAAGTCAGGGCACTAAAGCCATTAGCCATTATACCACTACCAATTCCCGCGACTCCATTGGCTGGAGCACTGGATAATTGATACCATCCCGAAAAATTCAGATCCTTTGTGGAGAAATCATATTGCCACGCGATCTGCTGATTGCTGTCCACACGCATAATGATATCCTTATACGTGAGTCCCTGCTTTCCTGAAGCCTGATGAAAATAAAAACCGTTGTCAGGAGTCACCAATACATTTTCTATTCCATTCAGTGACCCATAAGGATTAACTATCATAACTCCGCCCAGGCTGTTACCATCATTATCTATATAAATAAGATTGTTCAACAGATTTTGCGAATAGCTATTTATCAGTATACTGTTTTTATAATTATGGATATCTGTAAAACTCAGTGCTGGCATTCCGGGATCGTTTTGTTTTGTCCAGACCGGCAGGCCTGTCACCTCATCTAATTGCACCAGAAATGACCGTATCACCTGGAAAGGAGCGGCTCCTTCATAAATGGAACCGGTTGCATAAATAAAATTATTTTTCTCAACAACCCCTCCGATATTATAAAAGGCGTTATTCTCCATACTTAATTTTCTGCCCCAAATAAATCCGCCAAGGGGATCAATCTTAATTATCGAAATGGCAGAAGGATTGCCCGCTACAGGGAATGATCCGATTTCAATCACCACGTCATGATCATGGGTCTCACACATGGCTGAATAGTAGTTATTAACACTTGTTCCATTTGAGAAAGAATGAGCCCACTCTTTATTTCCCAACCTGTCTAGTTTAAATACATTTAATTCATTGGGATAATTGTCTTGCGTAGATTGAAATGGGAAAGAAGTGATCAGATAACCCGAATCATATGTTGAAATGGTAGACTGGATAACTTGTTCTTCTCCCTCAATCATCGCTTTAGACCAGTCAACACAACCTTTTTCATCAATATGAACCAAAGAGGTAGTCCTGGTCACAAAACTATTTTCAGATGGAAGGTAGTAGTCTCCGGCAAGCAGGTATCCGTTTGATTTGTCATTAGTCATACAAAACGGCTCCATAGCGTTACCCGCAGGATTGTATTGCTTTTGGAAATTGTTGTATTGCCCCGGGACACTCCCGTTTAAAATGATATATGAATAAGCTGTATCCGTGCAAATCCCGTTGTAAGCGACAAGCATGATCTCATTCACTACCGATGAGGGATAAAAGATAAGATCCGCTTGTGATGAAGTAAACAATCCGTTTATAAACCAGGAAATGGAATTGGAATTTAAACTCTGATTCTCAAGAATTATGGGATTACCGCTTGAAACCACAGTATCGCCGCCAGGAGAATATTTTGCCTTGACAGAACATGTGTCTGATAAAACCGATCTGATCACAGCTTTCTCAACAGTTGACACATACCCGTTTAAACCATACACGTTTAATGAAAGGACGAATAAAAACACACCGCATATGATTCTTTCAAGATACATTTTGCAAAGCTTCCCTCCTGCTTCCGGTTTTTTTTCATCTTATTTAGGATAGGAATTTTTGCCGAATGAATCAAAGGTATACGGCTAATCCTTTTGAATTGGGGGTAACGGAATATTTTTTTCCAGTGGAATTTCCTTTTTTAGCATTTTGCCTGCAATACCTGTCAAAAACAAATAATAATCACTCGGAATATCAGGTTCGAAACTTTCGAATTTGCTGGAGCCGACAGGAGGACTATTGGTGGTCTTAAAGATGGCTGTACCTTCATCTATCTCATCGAACATGGCAACATATATCATTTCTGAGCCTTCTTCAATAGCTCCAACGAGCTGTTGCCAATAGAAGCGCCCCCTGTTGCGTGGAATCTGGGCCTGGGTACTCTCAGGATGCATATTGTGCCAGCTGAAACCAGGAAAAACAACAGGCGCATAATCCAGTTTATTTTCCCTGCACCATGCTATATCATCTTTGATTCTGTCTTTGAAGGAGGGATAAGTTTCTTCATTGAATCGACCGACAAACCAAGGTCTTACGATATCTACTTTAAGAATTAAAGTGTGGAGATAGGGATCCTTTTCTGTATCCTTTCCAAAATCCCTCCAGTAAGCCGGCACTC
>PLEB01000287.1 GCA_003136915.1 Chitinophagaceae bacterium | reverse complement strand
TTGCATCCCCTCGTTTGTACGGCATTCAATGCGGATTTTGACGGTGACCAGATGGCCGTACACGTACCGTTGAGCAGCGCAGCTGTGCTCGAAGCCCAACTGCTGATGCTTTCCAGTCATAATATCCTCAACCCTCAGAATGGTACTCCAATTACCCTGCCTTCGCAGGACATGGTACTGGGTCTGTATTATATAACCAAGGGCAAAAGGTCAACTGCCAAGGAAAAAGTAAAAGGGGAAGGAAAAGCTTTTTACAGTCCGGAGGAAGTGATCATTGCTTACAATGAGGGTCAGATCGACCTGCATGCTTTCATCAAGGTGAAAGTGAATGTTCGGAATGAAACTGACCATCTGGAAAAGAAATTGCTGGAAACCACCGTAGGCCGGGTACTGTTCAATCAGTTCACACCGGCGGAGGTTGGGTTCGTTAATCAGTTGCTGACAAAAAAATCTCTTCGCGAAATCATCGGGAACATCATTAAATGGACAAATGTTCCGAAAACGGCAAAATTCCTGGATGATATCAAGACGCTCGGATTCAGAATGGCCTTCCGCGGAGGATTATCATTCAGCATCAACGACCTGATCATCCCGGACAGCAAGGAAGAATTGCTGGTCAACGCCAAAGGTGAAGTAGACGAGGTATGGGATAATTACAACACAGGATTAATTACCAATAACGAAAGATATAACCAGATTGTGGATATCTGGTCGAGAGTGGATACACGTATAACGGAGACCCTTATACGCGAATTAAGCAGCGACAAGCAAGGATTCAATTCTGTTTACATGATGCTCGATTCCGGAGCGCGTGGTTCAAAGCAACAGATCAAACAATTGGCGGGTATCCGCGGATTGATGGCCAAGCCCAGAAAATCAGGGTCCACCGGCAGCGAGATCATTGAAAATCCTATCCTCTCCAATTTCAAGGGTGGGTTGAATGTGCTGGATTATTTTATCTCCACGCATGGAGCACGTAAGGGCCTTGCGGATACGGCATTGAAAACAGCCGATGCGGGTTACCTGACCCGCCGTTTGGTGGATGTTGCACAGGACGTGGTGATCAAGGATGAAGATTGTGGAACCCTGCGCGGAATTGCAACGACTGCATTGAAAGATAACGAAGACATCGTTGAACCTTTATACGACCGGATACTCGGACGTGTTTCCCTGCACGATGTATATGATCCGGGATCTGACCAGATCATTGCTAAAGGCGGTGTAGAGATTACCGAGGAGGTGGCTAAGAAGATTGAAGAAGCAGGTATTGAAACCATTGAGATCCGTTCTGTACTTACCTGCGAAAGCAAGAGAGGGGTTTGCGTAAAATGTTATGGTAAGAACCTTGCTACCGGATACACCGCCCAAAAGGGAGATGCCGTGGGTATTATTGCGGCACAGTCCATCGGCGAACCGGGCACACAGTTAACCCTGCGTACATTCCATGTGGGTGGTGTTGCAGGTTCAGCATCCGTTGAATCATCCCTCATGGCGAAATTTGACGGCACCATTCAGTTCGACGGACTGAGGACGGTACTTGCTGAAAATAATGAAGGCACTAAAGTTCCGATCGTTATTGGCCGTACGGGTGAAGTTAGAATTATGGATGTGAAGAATGACCGGCTGCTGATCACCAACAATG
Organism: Chitinophagaceae bacterium; assembly: GCA_003136915.1. Classification (GTDB taxonomy): domain Bacteria; phylum Bacteroidota; class Bacteroidia; order Chitinophagales; family Chitinophagaceae; genus Puia. Next base: position 6,468 of record PLEB01000287.1, on the reverse strand, counting down.
TTCCATATGGCGCAACGCTCACCGTGAAGGATGGCCAGAAAGTGACCAAGGGAGAAGTTATCTGCACCTGGGATCCATTCAATAACGTGGTCATTACCGAAATCGCCGGCAGGCTGAAATTTGAAAATGTACTGGAAGGAATTACCTACCGGGAAGAGGCTGACGAACAAACAGGCCATCGCGAAAAAGTGGTTATTGAAACCAAGGATAAAACCAAGATCCCTTCCATCATTGTGGATGGGGGCAAGGAAATAAAATCATATAACCTTCCGGTTGGAAGTCATATCATCATGGATGAGGCAGATGAAGTGCGTGGAGGCCAGGTTATCGTTAAGATCCCGCGTGTTTTGGGTAAACTGAGAGATATTACAGGAGGTCTTCCCAGGGTAACTGAATTGTTTGAAGCACGTAATCCGGGTAATCCTGCCGTTGTTTCTGAAATAGATGGCGTAGTAACCTTTGGAAATATCAAGCGTGGAAACCGTGAGATCATCGTGGAAGCCAAAGATGGTATTGTAAAGAAATACCTGGTGCCGCTTACCCGCCAGATCCTGGCGCAGGATGGCGACTTCATCAAAGCGGGCGCTCAGTTGTCGGATGGCCAGGTGGCACCGGCAGATATTCTTTCTATAAAAGGCCCGTTTGCCGTTCAGGAATATGTGGTGAATGAGATCCAGGAAGTTTACCGTCTCCAGGGTGTTAAGATCAATGATAAACACATTGAGGTGATTGTGCGCCAGATGATGCGCAAGCTCAATATTGTTGATCCCGGAGATACGCGTTTTCTGGAAGATGAAACAGTAGATAAAATTGAGTTCCTCGACGAGAACGATTGGATTTTTGACAAAAAAGTAATCACTGACGCAGGTGAATCCACCAAGCTTAAACCCGGACAAATCGTGAGTCTCCGGGAAGTGAGGGAAGAAAACTCCATTTTGCGCAGGAATGATAAAAAACTTGCCGAATTCCGGGATGCCCATTCAGCCACTTCGGCTCCCATGTTGCTGGGAATCACCAAAGCATCCCTGGGAACACAAAGCTGGATCTCCGCTGCATCATTCCAGGAAACTACCAAAGTGCTTTCCTCAGCCGCCATCCAGGGTAAAACCGATGACATGATGGGCCTGAAGGAAAACGTGATCACGGGTCATCCCATTCCTGCCGGTACAGGTTTGCGTGAGTTTGAAAACATGATCGTAGGCAGCAAGGAAGAATATGAACTGCTGCAGACTTCCCGTGAAGCCATGCAATTTGATGAGGAGGAATAGGATAAAATTTAAGAATTAATAAGCAGTAGGAAGCAGAAATGCTTCCTACTTTTATGTCTGGTATATTGATCCAATCCGGATCGTTCATTTAAATGGTAGGCATCTATGAGAAACATAGCGATGGTTCCTGGTATTCTTGCATTACTGCTTACGGGCGTTCTGTATTATATCATCCATCACGAACATGCAAATACGCAGGCTGCTGTTTCGGTCTCCTCAATAAAGAACTCCCGAGTTCCGTTCAGGATCGCCTATTTCAACCTGGATTCCCTTGAGGCGCATTATAATTATTTCAAGGATGTTCTTGCGCAGGTGAAGGAAAAAGAAAATGAGATGAATCAGGAGTTGAGCGGAATGGAAAAGGGGTACCAGAAAAAGATTGCGGAATGGCAGAAAAAGGGAAATACGATGTCCCAGGCCGAGAGCGAACAGGCACAGCAGGAATATTCCCAGATGCAGCAAAATTACCAGGCAAAAAAACAAACCCTCCAGGAGTCCCTGCTAAAGCATAATGAAGATTTGAAAGCAGATATCCGTAAAAAAATTGAAGAGTATCTTAAGGAATATAATAAGGAAAAAGGGTTCAGTTACATCATTTCCTATGAATCCAATTCGTTTATTTATGTCAAGGATACTACGTACAATATTACCGGGGACCTCGTCAGGGGGTTGAATGACGCGTACAAGAATAAGTAGAACGCCCGCCATATCTGTTTTGCTTCTGATTTACTATCTTCCGGTTTAAATTGGTCTATGTCCGGAGAAAACCCTTCTTTTATTCCTTCCCTGGGATTGATGGATGCAACTATGATCGTTGCCGGTTCCATGATCGGGTCCGGCATTTTNNTGGCTGATCACCGGTTTCATGACTATTTCAGCAGCGGTAAGTTACGGAGAACTCAGCGGCATGTTTCCAAAAGCAGGAGGCCAGTACGTCTATCTTAAAGAAGCGTATAATCCTTTGATCGGATTCCTGTATGGCTGGAGTTTTTTTGCTGTCATCCAAACGGGTACCATTGCGGCGGTTGGCGTTGCCTTTTCAAAATATGCCGCCTACCTGATCCCGGCACTCAGCGAGGATAATAAACTGATCAGTCTGAGAACAGGAATCAATGCCTGCGGTGATCCTTCTTATTTCAGTATCAGTGCTGCACAGGTTGCGTCCATCGGCATTATCGGATTACTAACGTATACCAACACGCGTGGAATCCAGGGAGGAAAACGTATTCAGAATATTTTCACATCTACAAAGCTGATCGCATTGTTCGGACTGATCCTTGCGGGATTTGTGGCTTTTCGCCCGGAGGTGTGGCACGCCAACTGGGCCGGGGCATGGACTGCGACCAAAACTTCGCTCAGGGATGCCTGTAACCCTGCTCTGGGATTTAATATCAAGCCGATCAGTGGTGCTGCCCTGTTTGGTGGTATTGCTGCAGCCATGGTTGGATCCGTATTCAGCAGCGATGCCTGGAATAATGTCACGTTTATTGCAGGAGAAATTAAGAATCCGCAAAAAAATATTGGAGCCTCGCTTTTTTTTGGCACCCTGATTGTAACCATCATTTATATAGGAGCCAACCTGATGTATGTTTCAGTACTTCCGCTGAATGAAATCGCACACGCAGAAAAAGACCGGATTGCAGTGACTGCTGCCAATGTTATTTTTGGCAAAGGAGGCACGGTTATCATAGCCCTGCTTATCATGGTCGCCACATTTGGTTGCAATAATGGGTTGATCCTGTCAGGCGCCCGGGTTTATTATACCATGGCAAAAGACAAATTATTTTTCAGCAAAGCGGGGACCTTAAATAAAAATGCTGTCCCTCATTGGGCGCTATGGGCACAGTTTGTTGTCGCATCCATATTATGTCTCAGTGGAAAATATGGGGACCTGCTGGATATGATTTCCTTTGTAGTAGTCATTTTTTATGTGCTCACCATAGCAGGGATTTTTATTTTGAGAAAGAAAAGACCGGATTTACCAAGACCTTATAAAGCTTTCGGATATCCTGTTTTGCCCATTCTCTATATCCTGATGGGAATCAGTTTCTGCACACTCTTGATTATTTATAAACCTGAATTTACCTGGCCTGGATTGATCATAGCGCTGCTGGGAATACCACTTTATTTTATAGCCGCGTCAGGTAATCGGAAAACGTCCGGGAATTAATATGGAAATGGATTTTAAACAGCTATTTAAAAGTTTTGCCTCGGTAAAAATCGGTGTGATCGGAGACGTGATGCTGGATACTTACTGGTGGGGGCAGGTAGAGAGAATTTCTCCGGAAGCGCCGGTTCCTGTTGTTAAAGTGGACCGAAGAGAGCAACGCATTGGCGGCGCCGCAAACGTTGCACTTAACTTAAGTTCACTGGGAGCACAGGTGAGCTTGTTTTCCGTATTGGGCGGGGATGAGGACGGAATGATTTTATCCGGGTTGCTTCAGCATCAGGGGATCAATACGTCTTACCTGATTAAGACGGATACCAGGATCACCACAAATAAGATGCGGGTGATCAGCAGAAACCAACAAATGCTGCGGCTCGATTGGGAAGCGGATCATCCGCTATTGGAAAACGAGGAGCGGCAGTTGGTCAGTCAGGTAGAGAAATTTATCCTGGAAGAATCACCTCAGGCCATGATTTTTGAGGATTATAATAAAGGTGTTCTTACAGAAAACGTAATTGGAGCTGTAATCGGACTCTGTAAAAAATACGCCGTGATCACCGCGGTGGATCCCAAAAGAAAATATTTCTTTCAATATAAGGACGTGGATATATTCAAGCCAAATCTGAAAGAAGCCCGGGAAGCTTTGAATTTGTTGCCGGAAGAAGTGAACGAAGAATTTCTCCGGGTAATCCATCAAAAATTGAAGGAACGGCTTGGGCACCGTATTTCTTTTATAACCTTGTCCGAAAAAGGGGTTTTTTATGAAGATGGTCAGGATTCGGATATTGTGCCATCTCATATCAGAAATGTTGCCGATGTATCGGGTGCCGGTGACACAGTGATTGCAGTAGCCACGCTTATCTATGCCATAACAAAAGATGTTAAGCTGATGGCTGAAGTGGCTAATCTGGCTGGTGGTCTGGTTTGTGAAACAGTAGGTACCGTGGCCATTGACAAACCAAGGCTTCTGAAAGCCTGCCAGCGATTATTAATTTGAAAACTGGAAAATGAGTCGATTTACGCTGGCCATACATGGAGGAGCTGGTACAATTGTTCCGGAAGATATGACGCCGGACCTGGAAGCTGCCTATCTGTTATCGCTCAAAGCTGCTTTGAATGCGGGCTATGCAGTGTTGGAGGAAGGCGGATCAGCAGTAAATGCCATCAAATCCACGATCGTACTGATGGAAGACAATATTTTATTTAATGCCGGTCGCGGCGCCGTATTTACAAAAAAGGGTGTTCAGGAAATGGATGCTGCGGTCATGGATGGAAAAACCCTGAAGGCGGGAGCGGTGGCCGGCGTACGGAATGTGCGCAATCCGATCGAGCTGGCAATGGAGGTTATGCTGAACAGCAACCATGTTTTTCTGAGCGGTAAGGGAGCGAATGATTTTGCGATTAAACAAGGCATAAAACTTGAACCCGATGAATATTTCTTTTCCCAGTTTCGCTATGATCAGTGGAAAGAGCTCAGAGATTCAGACAAATATTCCCTTGACCATACCCATCAACGCCTGGAAGAGTTGATGAAGGATAAGAAATTCGGAACCGTGGGCGCAGTGGCATTGGATAGGAACGGGAATTTGGCGGCAGCAACCAGTACAGGCGGGATGACAAATAAAAAATATGGGCGCATAGGGGATAGTCCGATTATCGGATGTGGTACGTACGCCAATAACAAAACCTGCGGAATCTCCTGCACCGGTCACGGAGAAATGTTTATTCGGACGGTCGCCGCCTACGATGTCAGCTGCCTGATGGAATATAAAAACATGAGCCTGGAAGAAGCCATGGTTGAAGTGGTTCAAAAAAAATTGGTGGCGATTGGAGGAGAAGGCGGAATGATCGGAGTCGATCACCACGGTAAGCCTGCGCTGGTGTTCAATAGCAAGGGTATGTACCGTGCTTATAAAACAAGTGAAAAGGAAGAACTCATCGCGCTATATCAATGAATCCTTAGCTTAGCGGAATGATCAAAAAAATTGCAGTGATCGTAGCAGCCGGCAATGGAACCCGTATGGGGACCGCTACGCCAAAGCAGTTTTTGCTTCTTAAACATAAGCCCGTTCTCTGGCACAGTATCGCTGCTTTCCAAAATGCATTTGAAGATCTGGAAATTATCCTGGTGGTTTCGCCGGAGCATTTTCCGACTGCAGAGGAAATCCGGATGGCTTCTCTTCTTCCATTGCAAATCAAAATTGTTTCCGGAGGTAAAACGCGGTTTGAGTCTGTCCGAAATGGACTCAGGGGCATAACAGAAAAAGACGCCATTGTTTTTATCCATGATGGAGTTCGTTGTCTTGTATCATCAGAACTAATCAAAAACTGTTTTACCGAAGCACAAAAAACTGGAAGCGCCGTTCCCGTTGTCGCTACCAAGGATAGCCTGCGGATGAGATCGGATACAGGATTTGATGTAATTGACAGAAACAAGATCGGCATCGTTCAGACGCCTCAAACGTTCCGGTCAGACATCCTGCTGAATGCATTTAAACAAGAGCATGACGAACGCTTTACGGATGAAGCCACGGTGGTAGAGCAAACAGGCCAAACGATTCATTTTATATCGGGTGAAGATTCCAACATCAAAATAACGCGGCCAATAGATTTGCTGGTTGCAGAAGCTGTTCTTGGGGGGAGGGAAAGAAATTTGGAAATTTGAATATAAAGGGGGATGATGGGGAGCTGTGAAAATTTGAGAATTCTAAAATGCGCTTCACGCCGAAACAAGGCGAAACTGGGTTGGAATGGATTGCAACAAATTGCAGGTGGACGGAAAGTTGGTTTGCGTAATTTTGGCTCCGCGTTCAGCGTTTTTTAAAATACCGGAAAGGAACAGGCAGTTGGTTAAATCTCAAAAAAGGATAGGGTTCCGGTGTGCTCCCGAATTGACGGTAAAACTCCGCAATGCCCGCGATCTGTGAACCTTCAAAATCGAGCACTAATTGCTGTCCTGAAAATTCTTTTATCATCCGGTCCAATAGAAAATGATTTGCCATTCTTTCGCGCCCGGCCGCCAAGGTAACATTC
>PLEB01000289.1 GCA_003136915.1 Chitinophagaceae bacterium | reverse complement strand
CGGAGCAGGCATGCTGCCTTGGTTACTTTGCTCGCAGGATTTTTAATAGCCTGAGATTCATCCAGCACCACATAATCCAAAGGCATATCTATAAGCAGCTTGATATCACTACGCAGGGTACCGTAAGTAGTTATGATAATTTCATAGTCGTTCAGCGCTTCTTAATTTCTCAGGCGTTCGCCGCCATGGTGGATCATATTTGTCAGTTCTGGGGCAAATTTTTTAATTTCATTTTCCCAGTTAAAAATCAGTGTGGTGGGACAAACGACCAGTGCACGCAGTTTTCCGTAATGGTATTTAAAATGATGCAGGAAAGAAAGCGCCTGAATGGTTTTACCCAAACCCATATCATCGGCGAGGATTCCTCCCCAGTTTACTTCATGCAGGTAATTTAACCAGTGAAATCCGTGAACCTGGTAAGGCCGCAGAATATTGGCCAGATGCACGGGAGGATCAATCTCCTTAATTTTTTTAAATTCTTTGAGCTGCTCGTATTTTTTTTCCAGGTGAATGATCAGTTCTTCTTCATTCCTGTTTTCATATAGCTCGTCAATCACACTCAGGTGATAGCGTGAAAGGCGAAGATCATTGCTCTTTCCTTCACCTACGCGGAACAATAGCGCATAACGTTTAACCCACTCATCGGGCAAAACACCCAACGTGCCGTCATTCAGGGGTACAAATTGTTGCTTATTGGCAAGGGCTTTTTTTACATCGGCAATAGTAACTTTCTGATCGCCGAAAAGAATATCTACGCGGGCATCGAACCAGTCGGTGCTGCTGCTGATATGTATTTTAGTTTGCGGACGGGAAGTATTAAAGCGAAAATTTTTCAGCGCATCAAATCCATGCACGGCGACCTTCATATCCTGCATAGCATCCATAAACAGGAAGAACCAGTTATTTTTCAGCACATCGGTTCCTCTGAGCGCCAGACCTGTTGAGCCTTGCGGCTGGATGAACTGAGAATGCAGGGATTGCAGCTGGTTAAGAAAATCAGACTCTTTTTCCTTATTCCGCTGGATGAGCAGCACTTTGTCGCCATCAGGCACCACGAGCTCATCTTTTCCTGCGGCGGTGGTTTCAAATCCTTTATAGGTAAAAATGGGTTGAAATAACAGGTAGTCGCCTTTTTCCTGGAGCAGGATTTTTCTTTCCGGATCCCCGCTTTTGATTTCCTTCACGAGTTCGCTGTCAAATTCAACGTGGTATTCTTTCTGAAGCGGAATTATGGTTTTACGCAGTTGAGCAGGCCATTCTGTTTTCGGAATCAGAAGTTTTCCATCTTTGAATGCGGAAAGAACGGCTATGTCTTCCGGCCTGTTCCACAGATACAAGTTGCTGTTATGGAAGAACAAGACATTGCTGTTACACTTATTCAGGCCCAGTTCAATGGACTGGCCGGTAATGCGTGTAAAACATTTTATTTCAATTTGATTTTTTTGCAGAGACACCCTGAAAAAAGGGGTCAGGGAATCCGATGAAATATTTACCGACTCGAGATTCGTGGTTTTAAAAGGCTTGTGTCCATTCAGGAAAAAAATAAAAGGGTTCTCATTAAGTTCGGCAAATAACTTCCGGAACTTAGGGTGCAGGTATTCAATAATAAGCGCTTTGGTATCATCCGGGAGTTCTTCTCCCTCTGCATGAATAATGTTTTCCCACATGCCGCTGAACGGAGAATTCCGGTTGAGGTATTTATTCACCTCCTGTTCCTGGATCTTACGTATGGCGTATACCAGCTGACGGTCAGGCTCGTTGAATTTTTCCGTATTGACAAACTTGGTAAGTTCGAGTTTTTCTATTTTCCCAACGTAGGCGGTTTGCTGGTCGTTGCTTTCTCCGGAAATGGCCTCCAGCAGAAAGCCAGGGTAGGAGGAATGATTAAAATTAAACACAATGCCCAGCCTTTGCGCCGCACCCGCCCTGATTTCGGGTTCCATTACTTCTGCGATCATTTCTTTTTCAACGGCGGGTTTGGACCTTGAAAGAAAATTGGGATTCACGCGCTTGATATTCGCATCGAGCAGGCGTAAAAAAGGCTTTCCTTCTTTGTACGTGAATTCAAATTTGCCATCGATATCGTCTGACAGAGAATATCCGTAGGCTTCCAGCAATTTATTTTTTTCCTTGTCCCAATTGCGGATCGTGTCAAAATAATAAGGACCGTAGGTTTGGAATAACTGCAGAAAGAGAATCACCTTAGGGAGACAAAGGGGATGGCCCGCATCGGGATAAGTGGAACTGGTATCGAAATTCCGTTCTTCATTCTTCCTGATAAGGACCGGATATTGCTCACCGTCAATATTGACTTTTGCTTTTACGGTTTCATCTGCGGCGAGCTCTATTACCGCTTTTTTTGACTGCAAATATTTTCCTGCTTCCTCATAAACCTCCGGAGAACAAAGCAGCCGGATGGTCTTGAGATCAATCGCCTTCATTTTTATAACCGTGTGCGACTGATTATAATGAACTTCTTCCGCTTTCAGCATGTTGCGGTCGAGTAACTCCTGTAATTGAATGAGGGCTGCGGCTTCATGCCTGCAGATATCGCCGAGGTTATAGGGACAGCTGCATCTTACCGAAAGGGATTTTGCATCCCGGAACTTTTGAACAAATACTTTATAGTAGGTAGCGTAGCTGTCGTCTTTGATGCGGAAGGTTACTGATTCAAATAATTCATCATATTCAATGAGCTCAACATAACCTATGGCGTGGATTTTTTTTCCCCGGCGAATCACTTCGTCGGTTCCGTTGGTATATACGTATTTAATCAGGTGCGGTAAAGCCATTCAACTTGTCTGTTTGCCATTAACACTTGACCAAAAGGAGGGGTTCCGTTGGGAAAAGGCTAATCTGCAAAAGTAAAGAAAAAACCTATGCGGGAAAAGTTTTCAGGGCTTTTATCCTTTGTTGGAGGTCTGATTATTAAAGCCCACTGTAGAGTTTCCCGAGGCTTTCCCGGCAGCTTTTTTTACTGAAAGAATCAGCGCGGCCACCGTAATCAGGCCTATGGCGATAACTGCATATTTTTTAGGGATGGAAGCATGCCGCTTTCCGATCACGCCTGCATCCGGAAATTCACGGGCTCCTATATCTGCTGCTTTACCGACCGGGCGCTTAATACCATCGATATCCGTTTTGATGAATGGAATGGTAATGGCCTTATCTATGGCTGCGCCTGAAGGGTCCAGGCGGCAATCCACGGTATCTATTAGTATTCCGGACGAGATGGGATCTTCAACGTAAATATTATTGCTTGTATCTGTCAACGCATCCTCCGTATTTTGTTTTACTATTTTGTTCGCATTATCCGAAACGGTATTGAAACTTAGATTATTTCTCACTTCGAGAACATAACCATTTTGTGAAAAAAACTGGCCGGCAATCACAAGCACGGAAACATAAGCGACTGCATTTCTCTTATTTCCGGATGTATTATTGAGAACGTGCATGCTGGCTCCTCTGCAAAATGGAATGCTGTTGCCTGTAGTTGTATCTTCTGCCTCCATCCTGACGTCCAGGGTTCCGTAACATTCGCTGCTGAGATCAATACAATTGTATACATAGCTATCGGCACGGCCGTTCAAACCCACATTCCAAACCCGCCACAAATAACCCCATCCGCCATGACGGTAAATATTTCTCAATGTCCCATTTCCATGTGTCTGGAAAATGCCAGCGTCGTGTTTACCATTGGGACAAGGGCCGGTAATTCTCCAGTCGCTCGCCATCATACGGTAGATGGAACTGCCGAGAACCTGGTTCACATCACTGGCCGTGGAGTCTATGATTATGTTGAGGAATGCAATGCTGTCTACCACATTTTGAAAACTAGTCGGAGAGGCCCAGCTGCCCGCAAGCAGGGCGCCTGAATGCACAAGCTTCTGATTGGAGATGGTAGTTTTATATAATGCCAGCGTTGACGTATCTCCGGTATATACGACAAAAAATTTACTGGCATCCAATACGGTGCCCTCCATATTAATATATTCGCAAAATGAAATGGATAACCCATCGCAGGACCCTTCAAGCGTAAAAGCGTTGCTTTGAATATGTTGAAACCGTATACCGTATTTCAATCCTTTTGAGCCTGCTCCGGAAATGCTAACCTGAGAAAGTTTTCCAAGCGAAACGGACTGACCGAATTCCAGGATGCCACCGTAGTTTATAATGGTTATATGATTCAGATTGGAAAAAGAGCCGCCTTTTTCGTATTTGCCGGAACGGATCGCCAACGTATCTCCGGGATGCAGGTCCTTCATATCGTTTTTTATAACGGCGCCGGATCTGTTTCCGATATAAATGGTATGCGGAAATGCACAATGGAAAATGAACAAGAGGAATAAAGTGAAAAATAGTCTCATGCACGCCTATATATTGTAAAGTAACTGTAATTTCAATCAGAAGGCCATATGACTGAGCTGGAAAATTTGAAATGCATCCTTTTAACGCAGATTTATAGTTTTTGGAATGGCATTTGGCCGACCTAACTTTGTGCCCGGAATCTCTTCGTAAAACGATCTTCATGACGCGAAGCTTTTTTCTACTCCTGCTGTTTTTCAGTACTTCTCTACCGAATGCGCATTCACAAAAACTCCGGAAAGCCGACCGGCTGATGGTGGATGAAATCCAAACGGATATCCAATATTTATCCAACGACAAACTTGAAGGAAGAAGGGCCGGCACCCCGGGAGAGAAACTGGCATCCGATTATATTATTTCTTCTTTTGAAAAAACCGGATTAAAACCGCGCGGAGACAAAGGAGACTGGCTACAAAGCTTTGAAATATATGATGGAAAAGATATCAGCCAGTGCCATTTTTCCATTAATGACATCGAACTTGTTTTGGATAAGGAGTATTTTCCGCTTTCTTTCAGCGCGAACGAAAAAGTTACGGGCTCTCCGGCTGTTGCATTGCAGGAAAGCGGTTCCCCCTGGTTCTTTGACCTGAAAGAAATTATGGAATCGGCGCAAAACAATCCGCATTTCGACATGGAAAAAGCGTTGCGTGCAAAAACCAGAATTTTTGCAGGGCGGGGTGCCAGCGCGGTTATTTTTTACAACAGTTCCAAAACAGATGATGGGGTTGAATTCAATCCTGCAGAAGGAATACTTCCGGAAAAGATTCCTGTATTGTATGTTACAAGGGAGGGCAGAAAAAAATACCTTAAAGATATTTCACAGTCGCTTGACGTGGTGATCGAAGTTCATATGGAAGAGAAAAAAAGATGGGGTCATAATATCATTGGTTATCTGGATAAAGGCGCGCCCTATACGNNATACGGTAGTTATCGGGGCACACTACGATCACCTGGGTTATGGAGAAGATGGCAACTCGCTCTATCTTGGTCATGAAAAAATGATCCACCATGGAGCAGACGACAATGCGAGCGGAACAGCTGCGCTGATGGAGCTTGCCCGAATGCTGTACAAATCCAAATCATTAGGAAGCAATTATCTTTTTATCGCATTTTCGGGAGAAGAATCAGGACTATTGGGATCGAAATATTTTACACAACACCCGACGATTGATCTGATCAAGATCAGCTATATGCTAAATATGGATATGGTCGGACGCCTGAATGACAGCTCTCACGTGCTCATTATCGGCGGGTACGGCACTTCGCCCGAATGGTCAAAGCTGATCAGCAGTACTGTAAATAAAAAAGTCTTTACCCTTAAACTGGATTCCAGCGGGACCGGCCCAAGCGATCATACATCTTTCTATCTCAAGAATATTCCGGTCTTGTTTTTCTTTACGGGCATTCACCCGGATTATCATAAGCCGACAGACGAAGCAGCCAAGATTAATTATCCGGGAGAAGTTCAGGTGATCCATCTGATTTACAGTATTACAGAAAAAATGGATGGCATGAATAAGCCCTTATTCACGAAAACAAGGGATGAACAATATGGTGAAGCTCCGGCTTTCAATGTAACCCTTGGTATTATGCCGGATTACAGTTTTTCCGGAAACGGCGTACGCATTGATGCGATCAGCGAAGGCCGTCCTGCTGAGAAAGCGGGACTGCAAACGGGCGATGTTATCATACGTTTGGGCAGCTACCCGGTTAGCTCGCTACAATCTTATATGGAGGCCTTATCAAAATTTAACCGGGAAGATAAGACCACCGTGGAATTTAACCGGGGAACGGAGGTAAAAACGGTGGATGTTCAATTTAACTAACAGGTATGAAGCTCAAGCTGGATAATCAGGACCTCGTAGTTGATTT
>PLEB01000382.1 GCA_003136915.1 Chitinophagaceae bacterium | reverse complement strand
GGGCCCGACCTGGATTCCAGACTCTGCGAACTGCTCGGATGTAATTAATCTTTTTTTAATTGCCTTTTGTATAATTGTACAGCGTTTTCATATCCAAGGTATAAAGCGTCGCAGATCAGCGCATGACCGATCGATACCTCATCCACCCAGGGAATAGCCTGCAGGAAATAACGAAGGTTGTCCAGATCCAGATCGTGCCCGGCGTTAACACCTAATCCTACGGACTTTGCTTTTTCTGCAGCTGCCAGATAAGCTTTGATGGCTTGTTCTTTGTTTTGACGGAAACCTTTGGCATACGCTTCTGTATACAATTCAACACGGTCCGTGCCTGTTCTGGAAGCGGCTTCCACCATTTTCTCTGATGGATCAACAAAAATGGATACGCGTATCCCTGCTTTTTTGAAAACAGGAATGATATCTTTTAAATAATCTTCGTACCTGATTGTGTCCCATCCATGATTGGAAGTGATCTGGCCGAGAGCATCAGGCACCAGCGTAACCTGATCGGGTTTCACGCTCAGTACAAGATCTATGAATTTCTGTTCCTGACAATTGCCTTCAATATTAAATTCAGTCGAGATTATCTTTTTAATATCAAACACATCCTGGTAACGGATATGCCGTTCATCAGGCCTTGGATGAACAGTAACCCCATCGGCTCCAAAACGCTGAGCATCTATCGCCGCCTTCAGCACATCGGGATTATTTCCGCCGCGGCTGTTACGCAGGGTCGCAAACTTGTTGATGTTTACGGAGAGCTTTGTCATGAGACAAAGTTAACCCATGCAGCATAAAGGCAGTCATCCGCACCAAACTGTAGTCATTCTATTAATCTGATGTTAGTTGAAATAGAGAAGGAGCCTGGAAAGGCCCCCTCGTAATCCTTATAAAAGTGCAGCTATTAAATACTTGGTAAGCTTAGGTAATGGTTATCGAATATTTTTTATGATTTTGTAAGAATTGAAGTATATAAAAGAGTTGAATCCGTATTCTTAACACTCAGTTGGTATAACCCGGATTCAAGCGTATCTACATTCTCTACGTGAATATTGTTTTTTCCCTGGTTAATGTTCACTCCCATCATTCTCCGTATACGACCGGATTGATTGGCCAATACGATGATACAATGATCTTCGGCATCGGCACTGATCTCCACGGTAATATCGTCCGAAAATTTATCTGGGTGGGATGATATTTCCATGCTGGAAACGGATTTAGGATTAATGTCCTCTTCTAAGTAATACATTATCTATTGGTGTTATATGGATTGGGACTTCCCTGCTCGCGCGGTCTTACCGGAATAGGTATCAGCCGCATGTTGTTATATCCCTGTTGGTCCTGATTTGTTTCTGGTATCAGTTCTTTCAGCATTTCGAGCAGGTTTTTTAATGTTGATTTCATTAGGTTACGATTTACTCTTTAACTATCTATTTATTTGCCAGTTATTAAATAGCTGAAGGCCAATAAGTTATACTTAGGATGTCGGGAAGAATTATCCCTATTTGGGAAATTTACATTCTTTTTTGGACAAGAATTCCATATGAATCAGAAACGGGTTACCAGTTTGAGATTGATTAGCCTTGGGGTGAGCCGCTGCGGCATGGCATAGGTGGTATTTGCAAAGTCCTTTATGAGAAGATAAGAGATGGTATTCTCCCGATCAATGAGATTGAAAACTTCCAGTGTGGCCCAAATATTTTCCAGATTCCTGAAAGGATTATGACTCCTTCTGTTGCTTTTATCATTGTCGAGCAGGAGTGCGCTGAATCCAATATCTGCACGTATATAAGGATCAATAATCAATGCGTCGCGGTATTTCACACTTCCCGGAATGCTGAAGGGAAGATTGCTGCCATAAATCAGGTTCAGGTAAACTTTAAAATTTTTATTCGTAGAAAGATAGTCCTGGATAAACATACCGAGTGTGAGCAGGCGGTCAGTTGGTCTCCGTATCCAGCCCTGATGAACCAGTATGCTGTCGACCGGCCGGTTGAGCGAATCAAGCGAGTAATTATAATATTCGGCGCCTGCAATCTTCTCCATGGTATGCATGAGTCCAATACTGATCCAGCTCTCCGCATCTTTTACAAGGTTGCCAAATAGTCTTCCTTCAATGCCCATGGCATAAGCCCTGGCATTGTTGGTACCGTAATACTGTATATGTACATTATTAATATCATATGGATCCACATCCCATAAATTTTTATAATAGGCTTCCACAGATAGCCTGAAAGGTTTGTCTTTGGCGTGAAAATTAAAATCCGCGCCTGCCGCGACCTGCCAGCTTTTTTGGGCTTTGAGATTCGTATTGAGTGAACCGTCCGGTTTTCTGAGCTCGCGGTAAAAAGGAGGCTGATCATATATACCGATAGCGCCGTGGTAAACAATATCCTGATTGCCCTTCTTGGGTTTCCACGAAAATCCTACGCGCGGAGAAACAAGCGTTTCATGGTTGAGCGTGTTGTAATTTATTCTGACGCCTGACTGCAGCGTAAATGCGTGCGCGTCGTTAAAAGAAATATTATCCTGAATAAAGCCGGTGAAGCGTCCGGTCTGCAGGTCCGCGTGTCCGTTCTCAGCACTGAACAGCAAAAGCGAACCCGGTTGATACGGTAGGGAATATCCCGCTGAATCCTGGTACTGCCATTCATTTAACTGGTCGTGCACGGTTTCCTGTTCCGCGGAAACCCCCCATTGTAAAAAATGATTGTCGTGTGTGTAAAATCCCTTGTGTGAGAAATTCAGGATGGTAATGTCCAGCATATCCCGGGCATAATTCTGATAGGTTCCCGCTCCGAGCGGATTAACAATAATGCCAAAATCTGAACTGGTTTTATCGAAGTCTCTTTCCCCGAACAAATAATTACCTGTGATATCGTATGTTTCTTGTTCCTGATCATTAAAACGCGAGATCATCCATTTCAATTTCAGGTCCTTATTCACCTGATGATTCCAGGTAAGCCCAAAAAGACTGGTTGCATAACGGTCCTTCTCCTGTCCGTTAAAAAAAACATCGAGGGCCAGGTCAGCAGAAAAATAAGGTGAAAAAACTGCAGTTGTAAGTTGTGCGGATTGAGGGATCAGCGTGAATGAGGTTTGGGAATAAACGGAAAAAAGTTCGAGAGAATTTTTCTTGTCGAGCTGGTAAGTGAACAGGCCTTGGATATCGCTTGAGGAAGGAATATAATTTCCCTTGGTTTCCTGCGAACTGAGAAGATTCTTATTACTTCTGTTTCGCAAACCGATGAGCCAGCTGAACCGCTTGTTTTTTGTTGATCCTTCCAGTTCCAGGCCTTGTTCCAGCAAGCCGATGTACGCTGAACCGCCGAACTGTTTTGGGCTTTTATATTGAATGTCGAGCACAGAAGAGATCTTATCTCCGTATTTAGCCTGGTATCCGCCGTTGTAAAAGCTTACATTCCTCGTCATTTCCGGATTGATGAAGCTTAGGCCTTCCTGTTGTGCGTTGCTTACCAGATAGGGACGGTAGATTTCAAAATCATTTACATAGATGAGGTTTTCGTCATAGTTACCGCCCCGTACGGAATACTGGGATGTAAGTTCATTGTTTGAACCAACAAATACTTTGATCAGACTTTCAATACCGCCTGTCGGGGATGG
>PLEB01000322.1 GCA_003136915.1 Chitinophagaceae bacterium | reverse complement strand
CGCCTTATCCTCATGCGATAAACAAATCACTGGCTAAAGAAGGCGGAATTCTATTCGTCCAAAATTGTTCCAAATGTCATGGTAACTCAGGCAGTGAAGGAAAATACCCGAACCTGCTGATCCCGGAATCCGTGATCGCCACCGATTCCATGCTCTTCAAAAGCAATTACCAGAGTTCACAATTCGTTGACTGGTTCAACAACTCCTGGTTTTCACAGGGAGATCATCCTGCAAGACTTGAACCATTCGATGGTTATATAGCACCGCCTCTGGATGGCATCTGGATTACAGCTCCATATCTGCATAACGGTTCGGTTCCCGATCTGGAGACCTTGCTGAACAGCAGGGAAAGACCAAAGTACTGGTCACGCGATTTTGACAACCCTCAATACGATTACGAAAAATGTGGCTGGAAATATCAGGAGCACACCGCGCCCGGAGGAACTACTGTTTACAATACCACACTTCCGGGTTATGGTAACTTCGGGCATACTTTTGGAGATAAACTCAGTGCCCGGGAAAGGAAAGCCATCATTGAGTATCTGAAAACATTGTAAAGATTCTACCTACAAAAATCATCCGGAAAGATTCATTTCATGCAATTACAGGAAAGTAAAGGATATCAGGTGATTCGTGCATGGTTTGAATCCAGGGGTTTGACTCCCTTTGCCTTCCAGGAGGAAACCTGGCAACATATTTCGCGGGGACATTCTGGTTTGGTGAACGCGCCTACCGGCTGCGGAAAAACATTTGCCGTTTTTCTTGGATCGGTGATTGAATTCATAAACGAATATCCGGAAGATTACAGCAGCAGATCGGGGAACCGTCTCCGCCTGCTGTGGATTACACCTTTGCGCGCACTTGCGAAAGATATTGGTCGCGCTATGACGGAGGTTATCGCTGAACTGGGCATGAAATGGCAAATCGGTATCCGCAACGGCGATACGGAGATCAGTGAAAGAGAAAAACAGAAAAGGCAAATGCCGGAAGTGCTGATCATTACGCCGGAGAGTCTGCATTTGCTCCTTGCCCAAAAAAGGTACCCGGATATTTTTAGGTTCCTGAAGATCCTGGCTGTTGATGAATGGCATGAGTTGCTGGGTTCCAAACGCGGTGTGCAGGTGGAGCTGGCAGTTTCCCGTATTGCGAACCTGATAGAAACTTTTCATCAGCCCTTGCCGGAGACCAGCTTGCATACCGGAAAAGAACCCCAAAACATTCCGGACCGGGAACTGAAGGAAAATAATAAGCAGCAGATCAAATCCAGGACACTGAAAAAAGATTTCCCTTTTTCTGTCTGGGGTATTTCTGCAACGATCGGAAATCTGAACCAGGCAAAAGAAGTATTATTATTTCCGCTGCTTTCCAAAATGCATCATCCGCCGGTTATCGTAAAAGCATCTATTTACAAACGGATCGAAATTGAATCCGTGATCCCGGATGAAATTGAAAAATATCCCTGGGCCGGGCACCTGGGCATCAAACTAGTTGATAAGGTAATTCCCATTATTGAAAAAAGTAAAACCACCCTCATTTTTATAAATACCCGCGGAATGAGCGAGCGCTGGTACCAGGAGATCCTGCATGTGGCGCCGGATTTGGCAGGCGCAATTGCGCTTCATCATGGGTCGATTGACAGGGAATTGCGTTTATGGGTGGAAGAAGCCCTGCACAGCGGAAAACTCAAAGCCGTTGTTTGTACCGCAAGTCTGGACCTCGGCGTGGATTTCCGTCCCGTGGAAACGGTAATACAGGTAGGTTCCCCGAAAGGTGTTGCCCGCTTTTTGCAGCGCGCCGGACGCAGCGGCCATCAGCCTGGCGAATTGAGTAAGATATATTTTCTGCCTACCCATTCCCTCGAACTGGTGGAAGCCGCGGCCCTCAAAACCGCTATGGAACTGAATTTCATTGAGAGCAGGGAACCCATGATGCTTTGCTTTGACGTCCTGATCCAATACCTTGGAACACTTGCTATAGGAGAAGGATTTTATCCCGAAACGCTTTTTAAAGAAATTTCTTCCACTTATTGTTTCCAGGATATCACGGCGGCAGAATGGAATCAGATCCTGCACTTCATCACGGAAGGCGGGGAGGCCTTGCAGCAGTACGATGAATTCAGAAAAGTGGAAGTGACCAATGGTTTATATAAAATAAACGGAAGGCGGGTAGCGATGCGGCACCGTTTACATATCGGCACCATCGTCAGCGATGCGATGATGAAAGTAAAGTTCCTGAGTGGAGGATATATTGGCGTCATCGAAGAATATTTTATTTCGAGATTGAATCCCGGAGATGTTTTTACGCTTGCCGGGCGCAACCTGGAATTTGTGATGATTAACGAAATGACGGCGATTGTAAAAAAATCCAGTGCCAAAAAAGCAATCGTGCCCAGCTGGAACGGAGGCCGCATGCCCCTTTCTGCAAATCTTGGTCTTATGTTGCGGAGAAAATTCAATGAAGCCTGGGCGGTGCTGAAGGGTCAGACGGTTCCGGATATCGAATTGCGTGCACTCAAGCCCCTGTTTGAATTGCAGCAGAAGCTTTCCAGCATTCCTAAAGAAAACGAATTGCTGATCGAGCAGATCGAAACGCCTGATGGATTTCATTTATTTGTTTACCCCTTTGAAGGGAGATTGGTCCATGAGGCCATGGCAGCCCTGCTTGCGTACAGGATCAGCCGGATTGTGCCGATCAGTTTTTCTTTTGCCATGAACGACTATGGCTTTGAATTATTAAGTGACCAGCCGATTCCCCTGGACGATACCAATGTTTATGAACTTTTTTCACCGGAGGGGCTCAGCGCAGATATCCAGCGAAGTGTAAACAGCGCGGAGATGGCGCGGCGTAAATTCCGGGATATAGCAGTAATCGGGGGATTGATTTTTCAGGGTTATCCCGGCGAATATAAAAAAACAAGGCATTTGCAATCTTCGGCCGGATTGCTTTTCAATGTATTCAGTGAATATGATCCGCACAACCTGTTGCTCCGTCAGGCATATCATGAAGTGATGGAACAGCAGATGGAAGAAGCGAGATTGAGAAATATGCTGGACAGGATCAGCCGGAGCAAAGTGCTTATCACATTTCCGAAGAGACTCACTCCATTTTGTTTTCCGCTGAAAGTGGACAGTATGCGGGAAGATCTTTCTTCTGAAAAACTGGAAGACCGGGTAAAAAAAATGCAGGAACAACTCAGCAGAGATTTGGAAAGAAAACGGGTAAAATAAAATATCTTTGTCGCCTTCATGCATTCGCCCTTCCCGCATAAAATCTTAAGCCAGCAATTCTGGCTTACTTCCGAAAGAACCCTTTTCTGGGAAGAGGAAAAAGCATTGATCGTTTCTGACCTGCATTTTGGAAAGACCGGACATTTCCGAAAATCGGGAATCGCAATACCACAATCGGTTTATAAAGAAGATCTGCAAAGACTGGTTGTTCAGATCCAGCACTTTCAGCCGAAACAACTGATCATTGTTGGTGATATGTTTCACAGTCACGCTAACCGGGAACTGGAACTTTTTCTAAAATGGAGAAATGACCTTTCGCACCTGGAGATGCTCCTGGTTAAAGGCAACCATGATATTCTGAAAGAGGAATGGTATGATCAGGCCGGTATCCAGGTTTTCCGCTCAACCCTTTCTGTGAACCGGTTTCATTTTGTGCATGATATCGGAGATCTGGCAGGAAAGAAAGGTTCATTTGCGAAATCGACAGCAAGTTCTTCGGCTTATTTTTTTTCCGGTCATATCCATCCCGGGATCCGGATCCAGGGTATTGGTAAGCAATCCCTTTGTTTTCCCTGTTTCTATTTTGGAAAGGAATTCGCCGTGTTGCCCGCATTCAGCCGTTTCACCGGCGTCGCACTTATTGAACCCGAAAAAGAACAGCAGGTATTTGCCATTGTCGACAATTCAGTAATTCGTTTTCAGTGATCATTTTCTGATTCCCTGATTCATTAAAACACGCCCGGAAATTCATCTCAGTTCATTTTTCTCTTTAGCGTGCTCACCTGGTCCTGCAGATTACTTACAAGGCTTGCGAGCTGGTTTACATCCCAACGTTGCTGAACATTAGCCCTGCTCAGAACCATTTCGGCTTTCCAGATCTCGAGTACATCTTCCATATTTACCGTATATGGCTGGAAAACGGTATTGTCGCTTATAAGCGTGAGTTTGTTTTTAAGTTTGTTATTTTTCATCACCCGTTTGTACACGATGCCTTCATTTCGGGAAACCACGACATAAGTTGAATTGCTTTTTACTGTTTCGGGATCATCCAGTTTTTCCGCCACAATCACCGAGCCGCTGGGTACCGGCAGCATGGAATCTCCGACAATTTCAAAAGCACGGTAATTACCAGGTGCGAGCATGGGAAGCGTAAAAGTATTCAGCTCGTCCAGAAATTCAGGATCTCCATAACCTGCCAGATATCCCGCAGCAGCTTTCACGGGCACCAATTGTATCTGGTTGGAACTACCGGCCAGTTTTTGGGCACGCCGTTTAGCCAGATAACCTGTTGCCCTGGCTTCGGAAAGACGCTTCCTCAGTAATTCATCCAAAGACAACTTGAACATATCACTGACCAATTCCAATACCTCGAGCCTCGGCTCCGCACGTTCTTCTTCATATGCCCCTAGCAGGGATCTCTTGATCTTTAATTTATTGGCAAATTCTTCCTGCGTCCACCCACGCAGCTTTCGCAGGTATTTCAGGTTTTGAGCAGCAACTGACATAGCTAATAGTTTTAGCGAAAATACTAAATTATTTGACAAAGTGAGAAGTATCCAAAAAAATGGTCAGATTTCCAAAACCAAACCGTCAATTGTAACCCTTCAACCCGGCGCGGGCCCCCTCTCCAACAACGATCGATTCCGTACCTTTGCAAACTGTCAATTTGACCCCGGCAACCGGATAGCACCATATTTGATAAGTTTAATCCAGTTAAATCTCAATTCTGTTAATTATGGGTATTATTTCGAAATTATTTGGTGGGAACAAGTCAGAAAAGGATATAAAAGCGATCATGCCCGTCGTGGAGCAGATCAATCAATACGTTGCTTCCTATGAATTACTTTCCAATGATGAGCTCAGGGCTAAAACAATAGAATTCAAGCAAAGGATAAAAGATCATCTCGCCGACATAGATAAATCCATAACCGACCTGAACAATCAGGCAGAAAACCTGCCATTCAATGATATTGGTGGGAAAGACGCTCTCTATACGGAGATCGACAACCTGAAAAAAAAGCGTGATGATCAGGTTGAAGAAGTGCTGGATTCCCTGCTTCCTGAGGCATTTGCCGTGGTAAAAGAAACAGCTACCCGTTTTAAAAACAATACCAGGCTGCTTTCTACAGCTACCGAGCATGACCGCGATCTCAGCGTGGAAAAGGACTATGTTACTATTGAAGAGGATAAATCGGTTTTCAGCAATTCCTGGATGGCCGCCGGAGGGGCGATAACCTGGAACATGATTCATTATGATGTGCAGCTGATCGGAGGTTCCGTTCTGCATCAGGGCAAGATTGCTGAAATGGCCACGGGCGAAGGTAAAACCCTGGTCTCAACCCTTCCGGCCTATCTCAATGCGCTTGCCGGTGAAGGCGTTCATCTGGTAACCGTAAATGATTACCTGGCCCGCCGTGATTCCGAATGGAACGGCCCTATTTTCGAATGGCTGGGCATTACGGTGGATTGCATCGACAAGCATGAACCTAACAGCGAAGCTCGCCGCAAATCCTATATGGCGGACATAACCTATGGCACCAATAATGAATTTGGATTCGATTATCTCCGTGATAACATGGTTCATACGCCTGAGGAAATGGTACAGCGTAAGCACCATTATGCCATGGTAGATGAAGTAGATAGTGTGCTCATTGATGATGCCCGTACGCCCCTGATCATTTCAGGCCCCGTTCCCAGAGGGGATGACCAGCAATACCATCTTCTGAAAAGCCGTGTTGAGCGGCTCGTGGAAGCACAGAAAAAAGTAACCAACCATTTCCTCAATGAAGCGAAGAAAAAATTCGCGGAAGGCAATGATGATCCCAAAGACGGCGGCCTCGCGCTGATGCGCGCGCATCGCGGTCTGCCTAAAACAGGCGCATTGATTAAATTTCTCAGCGAACCCGGAATTCGTGTGAAGCTTCAGAAGACCGAGAACTATTACATGGCCGACCAGAGCAAGGAAATGCCCAAAGTGGATGCTGAACTTTATTTCAATATAGATGAAAAAAATAATTCTGTAGACCTCACCGATATGGGCATTCAGACCATTACCCGGGAAGGGGAAGATCCGGAATTCTTCATATTGCCGGATATTGGAATCAAACTGGCCGAAATTGAAAAAAGTGAAATGAGCGCGGAAGAAAAATTCCAGCAGAAAGAATTACTGCTGAATGATTATTCCATTAAAGCCGACCGGATTCATACCGTACAACAATTGCTAAAAGCATATACCTTATTTGACAAGGACGTGGAATATGTGGTATTGGACGGACAGGTAAAGATCGTGGATGAGCAGACAGGACGTATCCTCGATGGACGACGGTACAGCGATGGATTGCACCAGGCCATTGAAGCGAAGGAGAATGTGAAAATCGAAGCTGCAACCCAGACCTACGCCACGGTAACACTTCAGAATTATTTCAGGATGTATCATAAGCTGGCGGGGATGACCGGGACAGCCGAAACGGAAGCTTCTGAATTGTGGGACATCTACAAGCTGGACGTGGTAACCATTCCAACCAATGTGTCTGTGATCCGTAAAGATTCGCAGGACCTGGTTTATAAAACCAAGCGGGAAAAATACAGGGCCGTCATTGACGATATTGAAAGACTCCGGTCAGAAGGCCGCCCCTCCCTTGTCGGTACAACTTCTGTGGAAGTGAGTGAGCTGCTCAGTAAAATGCTGCAGGTAAAAAAAATTCCGCACAATGTACTGAACGCAAAACAACATGCGCGGGAAGCCCAGGTGGTTGCCGAAGCCGGATTAACTGGCGCTGTAACCATCGCTACCAATATGGCCGGTCGCGGTACCGATATTAAACTCGG
>PLEB01000460.1 GCA_003136915.1 Chitinophagaceae bacterium | reverse complement strand
AATTCCCGGCAGGCAGGATCTTAACTAAAGATATAAGAGCTATTTCGATATTTTATCCTAACTTGTTTGGATGGTGCTGGAATTTAGTTCTGGGCAGTATTTTATTTAATCATTTTAATAGCACTTTTTTTTATGGCTTTTATTGACGAGGTTCTTCAACAACCTTCTTATGGATGGATGGATGATCAGGGATTGTTGATAAAGCCGACTTTGCGACAATTATATGCCGAGGCTTTTTCACGTATAAATATCTTCAAAAGCAAAAAAAACTGGATTTCCCTCTTCAGTTGGGTTATGGCTGCCTGTATGTTTCCTTTCTTTCTTTTCTTTTTAATTGATTTTATTTCCTGGAAATTGGTTATTGTAGTAGCCGTTTATGCGATGATCATTATGAGCACGCATGGAACTGTTTGGTTTCATCGGTTCTGTACCCATAGATCCTATCGCTTTAGTCGCAGCATCTGGCGGATCATAACGCAAAACCTGGTGATCAGAACTTTTCCTGAGGAGCTATATGTGATCTCTCATCACGTGCACCATGTTAAATCTGATCTACCCGGAGATCCTTACAATCCGAAAGGGGGGTTCATGTACGTCATGCTTGCGGATATAAACCATCAGAGTATTTCCAGGGACCTCAGCCAGGAAAAATATGAACGGATCCGCCATTTTTTGGATCATACCGGAGTAGCACTAAATTCATATAAAGGTTACCTGGCCTGGGGATCCGTGTCGCGGCCAGCCTATGTTATCAGTTTGTTGCTGCTTAACTGGACCGCCTGGTATTTCATTTTGTATTTTATCGGCGGAAATGGACTGGTCTGCGCTTGTTTCAGCGGAGCTTTTTTGTGGCAAATGCTGGTAAGAGCTTTCAACTACACGGGCCATGGCAAGGGAGAGAATAAGCAAGTTGAAGGAATTGACTTCGACAAGTCTAATCTTTCTATCAATCAGACCCGGCCAGGCTTGTTCTCCGGTGAATGGCACAATAATCACCATCTTTTTCCAGGCAGTGCGCGGGCCGGCTTTTTACCCTATCAGCTGGACCTTGCCTGGATATATATTTACTGTCTGTTTAAGCTGCGCATGGTTTCTTCTTACAAGGATTCTAAAAAAGAATTTTTAAAGAAGTATTATGCCAAAATTCCGATGCGGGAAGAGATGGCATCTTTGGATGCGGCGCTAAAAAATTAAACGATAAAGGATATACATGAAGTCGTTGGTTTGTACAACACCTGGACTTTTAGAATATAAAGAAACTAAAGAGCCGGATCTAAAGCCGGGATATGCTATCATCAGAATCAAACGCATTGGGATTTGCGGAACCGACCTTCACGCGTATGAGGGCACTCAGCCTTACTTTAATTACCCCCGCATTTTGGGCCACGAACTTTCTGGCGATTTAATAGCTTTGTCCCTGTCAAATGGTTTTGTTAAAGGAGAGGCCGTTACACTTATTCCGTATTTTTATTGCGGGAAATGCATCGCCTGCAGATCGGGCAGACCAAATTGCTGTGTGTCCATTCAGGTTTGCGGGGTGCATCAGGACGGAGGCATGGTAGAATATCTGCAGGTGCCCGAATATTCACTTGTTCATGGAGAAGGCCTGGGTTACGATGAGCTTGCCATGGCAGAGCCTTTTGCTATTGGTGCGCATGGAATTTCGAGAGCAGCTGTCACCCCAGGCGAATTCGTATTGGTTGTGGGTGCAGGACCGATCGGGTTGGGCGCAATGGAATTCGCCCGGATAGCAGGTGGCCGGGTGATCGCAATGGACATGAATCAAAGGCGGATGCGATTCTGCAGGGAAGTATTGAAGATAGAACATGTTATTGACGCGGCATCCTCAGGGATAATTGATCAGCTAAAAGAAATTACTCATGGAGACATGCCCCTGGTTGTGATTGATGCCACCGGAAACAAGAAAGCGATTTCTAATGGAATAGACTGGCTGGCGCACACCGGAAGATATATACTCATTGGTTTGCAACGGGAAGATATTTGTTTTAGTCATCCGGAGTTTCACAAACGCGAGACGACACTGATGGGAAGCAGGAATGCAACAAGAAAAGATTTCGAACTGGTGATTGCCGCTATTCAGCGTGGAAGGATTAATCCTGCATCCTATATCAGCCACCGCGTTTCGTTCGAAGAAGCAGGGAAGGAATTTAATCGCTGGCTCGATCCGTCCAGCGAAGCAATTAAGCCAATGGTTGTTATGGAACATAATTAACGCTTTTAAATCTTTTTATGGATTTACTGCTAAAGGATAAAATAATTATAGTAACTGGTGGAGGCAAAGGGATCGGCGAAGCAATTGCCCATGTTTTGGCGGCAGAAGGCGCTATCCCGGTTATCATCGGACGCAGCGCCGGGGATAATAAATCGGTTGCGGATATCATAGGAGCTAAGGGTGGACGCGCTTTCGCAATAACTGCTGAATTATCTGATCCGAAACAATGCAGAAGAGCGATTGAAGAAACAATTGCTAAGGCCGGAAGAATTGATGGCCTGGTAAATAATGCGGGTATAAATGACGGTGTGGATCTTGAGCATGGAACATACGAAAGGTTTATTAGCAGCCTGCATCAAAACCTTGTTCATTATTATCTGATGGCCCATCATGCTTTACCTTATTTAAAAATAAACTCCGGCAGCATCGTCAACATAACTTCCAAAACAGCCGAAACGGGCCAGGGAAATACATCAGCTTATGCAGCTTCTAACGGCGGCCGTTATGCGTTAACCAGGGAGTGGGCCGTAGAGTTATTGAAATATGGAATTCGGGTAAATGCCGTCGTCGTTGCAGAATGCTGGACGCCGGCCTATGCTGAATGGATAAAAACGCTCAGTCACCCCGAAGATAAGTTACGTGAAATAAAATCGAAGATCCCATTGGGAAACAGGATGACGACCCCCGCCGAAATCGCACAAACGGTTGCTTTTTTATTGTCGGAAAAGTCGAGCCACACCACCGGTCAGCAGATTCATGTGGACGGAGGATATGTTCACCTGGATCGCGCCCTGGCAAATGCCGATTAATTTACATTCAGCCTGCGGGCTTAATTCCAGCAACCGGACCGGAGGGCAG
>PLEB01000255.1 GCA_003136915.1 Chitinophagaceae bacterium | reverse complement strand
AAATCTTTATCGCCCATCAAATTTAGTCAGACGGCTGGAAATTTGTTTAATTAAAAATCTAAGTAGGAAATTCCATTTTAGAATTATCACCCATGCCGATATCACGGGTGGATACATAATATTCACCTACAAGTTGACCCTCAGGAGAAACAGAGCATATGGTTTCATCCTGTTGAACAGCAGTTCCGGCGTACCTGGAAACAAGGCCCTGCAATGAGCCCGACACGGGCGCGCGAATGCAATAGGATTCTTTGCGCGACTGGAATTCTTCATGCTGGGTCAGCAGTTCCGCAAACCTCAACCGGCAATCTGCCAGTTCCTGTTGCCAGGCCGTGTATTGTTCCCCGCGAAATGTATTATAAGCTGACTTCATTCTTGCCTGCAGGATCTGCGCATCAAAAAACTCTTTGGGAGAAATCACCTTATCTCTTACCAGCATTGCGTTGATTGCTTCTTCCCGGTTTGCTTTTTTCAGATTCAATAAGTGTTCCGTTTCCCTTGAAAAAAATCTTCTCGCCTGTTCCTGATACAAAGTCGTATAAAGTGATCCGGCAACCTGATCAGGGCGGCAGTTTTGCATTGTGAGAATGAGAAGATCGTGAATAAAATTCTGCTGAACAGTCATCTCTTCCTCATTCACCCGCCTCTTAACGCGCATGGCCTCGTCCCTGATGGAAAGGATAATTTCATTTTTACCGACGCTTTCTCCTTCTTTATAATATAGACTATCAATCGTCCCGGAAACGAGCGATTTGATGTTCGTCCGCTCCTGGGCCGGACGAACGATTCCCGGCGCCTGCACGGCTATATAAACATGAATAAGGAACAGCGATGCCAAACCAGCAAAAACGAAAAAGATCATCAGATAATAAATATGAAATCCGGATTTTCTCATGGAAGGCAGATAATATAAAGCAGTATCGCTGATTTCAGCAATGGGCGGAAACATAATTTCAATTTAACGGAATGAAAGGAGACTTCCGGGAAGTCTCCTCTTGTTATTAACCGAGTGCGATATTATATAAACGCTGACCGGAATTTGGCGCTCCGCTAGTCATGCCTTTTACAAAATCACCGACACCGTATGCAATCCAATACCAAAGGGTTTCTCCTCCATTGATCTTTTCACATTGTTCCAACGAAAGTTCCTGCATGTTTTGCAGGCAACCGTTAAACATAATTGTTTTCATTTTTAATGTTTTTTAAGCGAGCGAATAAATGAAGGCAAATGAGTCATGAGATAATTGATGATGAGATACACTGTGATAAAACATATCAAAATCCATATATTCCGCACAACCCATTTGCAGTCAATTTTCATCGTGCTGATTTAGGTGTAATTTTTAATATCTTGGTGGCTGTTGAGCATAACCATCACTGAAACCCTGGCGTATGTCCTGCCAGTTTTCAATGATGGAAGAAATCAGCGCCCATCCTGTAATGGATTTTAAAAAACCTCCTCCGTTCAAA
Source organism: Chitinophagaceae bacterium (assembly GCA_003136915.1). Lineage (GTDB taxonomy): Bacteria > Bacteroidota > Bacteroidia > Chitinophagales > Chitinophagaceae > Puia. The sequence goes on along the minus strand of PLEB01000255.1, from coordinate 6,219 downwards.
GCCATCATCTCCGGCTCATCCAGTTCAGTTACCATTTTCAAATCGAGCTTCTTCATAATCCCTGTTTTATAGATCCTACTCTTTGCAAAATGCATGGGTTTCGGAACTCCCATTTCTGAGTAGCAAAATAGGGACAAAATGAGGGAGGAAAAATACCATTATGAGGTAGTTTTTTGGGAAGGGGAGGAAATTAAAAAGTAAAAAGTAAAAAGTAAAAAATGGACTCTGGGTTTTGGGCTCATCATTTTTAGTTCAGCGTTTTGGGCTTCTTTTTTCGCCAGGCGCCCAGAAAATAGATGAGCGCAAAGAAGGCGAGAACGCTCAGACCGGTGAGAGCGATTCGTGGTTGGCTTACAGATACGCTTATAGCCACAAATACATATGCTGAAATAAAAATCAGGGGCATTAGCGGGTATATTTTCATACGGTAAAAATCGCCGTCTTTTGGTTCCACTTGTTTTCTCCTGAGTATGAAAATGGTGCTCGCAGATGTTGCCATGCCGAAACAATCGAGAAAAATGGAAAAACTGAGGATCTCATCAAACGCCTTCGCCCAGAATACCACCAGCAGGCAAACGGCAGTGTAAAGAGAAAGTGAAACAAACAATACTCCATTTGACTGAACGCGTTTAGCAAATATGGCAGGTATTACGCCGTCTTCCCCCATGGCACACATGACGCGGGGATTACTCATCAGTGAAACATTCACATATGCGAGCACAGAGATAAATAATAATATGGAAAGCACTTTCCCCGCTGCATCCCCAAATACATGCTGCGCCATTACGGACGCAATACCCTTCGAACCCCGGAGGCCTTCGAGTCCGATCACATGCACATAAGCATAATTAATACTTAAATACAACAGTATGATAATGGATATACCCAGAAAAATGGCCCTGGGCATGTTCCGGCTGGGATTGGCCACATCTGCGCCGAAATTGATGGTTTGCTGGTATCCTCCATAGGTAAAAGATACAGCGATTAATCCTGTTCCGAACCCTTTCAGGTATGCCATCCATCCGGGTGATATTTGTTTTGCCTGATGAAGGATACCTGGCGAAGCATGGCTAAAAAACAAGGGCGTTATCAGCAATACCACAAGGGAGATCTTGATCACCATAAGCACATTCTGTGTACGCGCGCTCATGATCAGGCCCAGCAGATTTACGCCGTAAAGGATCAGGATCGAAACCAGCGCAATTGCAATTTCCCTGGTTTGCAGGGCATGCAAGTCTTTTACTGCAGGGAAAATAACGCCGGAAATATATTCAGCACCGATAAGTGCAACGCCGGAAATAGATGCGGCATTGGATACAAGAATGATGCAATTGATGGCGAATGCAATGGAGGGATGATATCCATACGACACAACCTTGTAGTACCCACCGATCACCGGCAGCCGCGATCCGATCTCTGCGTAGGTGAGGGCTCCGCAAATGGCCACTGCACCACCCACAATCCAGGTAAGGTAAAAAATCGCGGTGTTGGGTACTGCCTGCGCCACATTTGCCGGCGTTCTGAAAATGCCCATGCCAAGGACCAGGCCGACAACAATCATGGTGCAGTCAAAAACACCCAGCTTCGAATTTTTCTGCATACATCTTTTTATCCTGGAATTGGAATTGGCCGTTTGTGCTATTATATAACAGGTTAAGATAATGAATAATTCTTCTCTACTTTTGTCGCGAATAAATCAAAATGATAAGAACCCTGATCTTACTAACCGGAACTTTGATATCCCTTTTTGCCCGCGCCCAGCAAGACAGTACGAAAATCCCAGATTCCCTGGATAGAAAAACACTCCAGGAAGTAGTCGTAACTGCATACCAGCAAAACCGGCGACTCGCAGATGTTTCTGCAGCCATCGGCGTCCTAACCCCCGGACAATTCAGCCGGTTCGATAATACCAGCATCGTTTCCGCCTTCAACAGCATACCAGGTGTTCGAATGGAAGAAAGATCTCCGGGTAGCTATCGTTTAAGTTTCCGCGGCAGCACGCTACGATCTCCTTTTGGCGTCCGCAACGTAAAGGTTTATCTGGACGGAATTCCTTTTACCGATCCCGGAGGCAACACTTACCTCACGCAACTTTCTCCTTTCAATATTCAATCCATGGAAGTGATCAAGGGTCCCGCAGGGAGCTTGTATGGCGCAGGTTCCGGCGGCGCAGTGTTAATCAAAACCATGCCCGACGAATGGCAACCCGGATATTCCGCCGAGTATACTTTCGGATCTTATGCAACCAATACCCTGAATGCGCAGATCAGGTTTGGCGATTCAGGAAATGGAAACAGTATCAGTTTTTCTCACCAGACTTCCGACGGATACCGCGATCATACCAATCTTCGCAGGGATATGGCCGTTTGGGAAAGCGTACTTAAAAACACCGACAGGCAAACCCTGAGCAGTTTTGTTTCGTATGGTGATTTGTATTACCAGACACCCGGAGCGCTTACCCTTGCTCAATACATTGCCAATCCGAAACAGGCAAGGCAGGCCGGGGGCCCAAACCCATCCGCACAACAAGCGCAGGCCGCCATTTACCAGAAGACTTTTATGGCCGCCATCTCGAACACATATCATTTCAATGACCATTGGCAGAATACCACGAATTTTTATGGTGCTTACACCAATTATCTCAACCCGACTTTTCTGAATTATGAGATCCGGAATGAACCGCATTTCGGAGGAAGAACACTCTTTACATACGAGTCAGGCATATTTCATCTGAACGCTGGTGGCGAAGCGCAAAAGGGATTTTTCAAGACGGAGGATTTCGGAAACAGCAACGGATCACCAGACACAGTGCAGACCAATGATATGATTAATCTCTGGACCTATTCCCTTTTTGCACAGGGCGATTTCCAGTTCATGCACGGCTGGCAGGTTACCGCAGGCGCCAGTTATAATAAATCTTTTGTCGGTATTAATCGCTTGTCGGTTCCCGGTTTTACGCCTAGAAATAAAACCTTCGATAACCAGGTTGCTCCCCGCGTGGCCATATCCAAAAAAATCACAGATGGACTGCTCTTGTATGGCAGCGTATCCAAGGGATTTTCACCGCCAACCGCTGCCGAAATACTTCCTTCCAACCAAAGCATAAATACTAATCTGCAGCCGGAAGAGGGAATTGATTATGAAGCCGGAATTAAAGGCGACTTTTTTAACGGGCGATTATATGTAGAGGTTATTGGATTCCTGTTTCAATTGCAGCATGCGATTGTCGTGCGGCAGGATTCTTCTGGTTCCGATTATTATGTGAATGCAGGAGGCACCCAACAGAAAGGCATTGAATCGCAAATGAGCTGTCAATTACTTCCCTCCCCCACCACTTCCTTTACAAGCATACGGATCTGGTTATCCTATACGCTGGACCATTTTACCTATGACAACTTTAAAAAAGATGCCATTGATTATTCAGGAAAGTATTTACCGGGTGTTGCAAAAAACACGGTATCCGGCGGCCTGGATCTGTTCACTACGCCCGGCTTTTTTCTCCATCTCACTTATTACTACAGCGATAAGCTGCCGCTTAATGATGGCAATACCGCTTATGCCGGTGCTTATCAATTGCTTGGCGGAAAAATCGGATATAAAACGAATGCGATTAAAAAAATAAACCTTTCTGTTTTCGCAGGCGTTGATAATGCATTCAACGTGAAATACAGTTTGGGAAATGACGTGAACGCAGCAGCCGGGCGCTATTATAATGCAGCTGCCGGAGTTAATTATTATGCAGGCCTGACCATTAACTATAACAGGCGCAAACGCTCATAATTTCTTTTTGTATTTTGTTTCTCTCCTTTACATTTGCATAAATCTGGTCCCCGAATGTTTCGGGGTTAAAAGGGAAGTCCGGTGCAAAACCGGCGCTATCCCCGTAGCTGTGAGTTCTTCAGGTGACGAACCTGAAACTGTTTACACTGCAGCCACTGTTCTGGTTTAGCCGGGACGGGAAGGCAGTAGACAGGGAACAAGCCAGAAGACCTGCCAGGTGGACTTTTTTATCACTGAGCTTTCGGGTGAAAGGCCGGAGATGCAGGTTTTTGCAAACAGCAGATGTTTCAGGACTTTCATTTCTACTTATTTCATTGGATCGAAAGCTTATTCTTCTTACCAAATAACATTAAAACGAAGAATGAGCATGAAAAAAATCTACTTTCCGCTGCTGGCGATCAGTATTGCCCTGCAAGCGAACGCGCAAGACGATTCCGTCAAATCCAAACAGCTGGATGAAGTGGTCGTAACAGCTTCAAAGACCAGTATCAAACAATCACAAACAGGAAAAATCGTAACGGTTATTGATTCTAAAACGATTCAGAACAATGCGGGCCACACGCTCACCGAATTGTTGAATACCCAGGCTGGCTTCATGCTGATTGGCAGCAACAATACGATGGGCACCGATATCGAAAATTATTTCAGGGGCGCTGACGCAGGAGACCTGCTGATCGTCGTTGATGGTGTTCCGGTAACGGATCCTTCGCAGATCAGTAATACCTTCGACCTGAACAGTATTCCCCTGGAACAAATCGATCGTATCGAAATCCTCAAGGGAGGTCAAAGCACAATCTGGGGAAGTGATGCGGTTGCCGGCGTCGTACAGATATTTCTGAAGAAAGAAAGTGCAAAACCGCTCACAGCAAACGGTTCCTTCAGCTATGGCACATACAATACACTTCGCGCCGGAGCCGGCGTTGATGGAACTTATAAAAAACTGGGATATAAAATTCAATACAATTATCAGGGGAGCGATGGATTTTCCTCGGCTTATGACAGCACCGGCAGTAAAGGATTTGATAAGGACGGGTTTTCGCAGAATAATCTCCAGGCAGAACTGAAATTCAAATTCAATGATGCATTCAACATGAAATTACTGGGAACAGTAAGTGACTATCATTTTGGTCTGGACGAAGGCGCTTTTACAGATGACAAGGATTACGGAGGGAAAAATAAAAATAATATGGGTGCCCTTTACCTCAACTATCATAAAGAAAATATTAACTGGAACACGCTGGTGAGTTATCAGTACTCGAGAAGATATTTTACAGACGACAGCACGGACCGCTCCGATCCGGCAGCTTATTATTCGCATGGAAGATATCTCGCATCCAACCTCACGGCAGAATCTTATGCGAACTTTCATTTTACCGAACACATGCAATTGGTAAGTGGTGTTCAATTCACGAATCAAAAAACGGATCAGTCGTATTTCAGCCTGGGTGATTTCGGTCCGTATTCAGAGAATCTCAATGGCGACAGTGCCCATATTAACCAATTCTCTGGTTATGCTTCTTACCTGATCACGAACCTGCACGGGTTTAATTTTGAAGCCGGTCTGCGGGCAAATCATCACTCTATCTACGGAAATAATTTCACCTATACTATCAATCCATCTTTCAACACAGGTGATCACACGAAGATTTTCGTGAATATTTCCTCTGCATATAAGATCCCTTCCTTGTATCAGTTGTACAGCGAATATGGAAACAAAGCACTCAAACCGGAGAGCAGCACAACCTATGAGATCGGGGTGCAGGCAGAAAGCAATGAAAGCGGATCGGTATTCCGGATAGCTGCTTTCAAAAGGGATATCAGCAACCTGATTATTTTCTTCACCGATCCGAATACATTCGCTTCGATCTATGTTAACCAGAACAGTCAGCATGACTACGGATTCGAGATCGAAAGCAATATGCGCATGGGTAGTATTGCGGACTGGGTAAATAATTTCAGTTTTGTGACCGGAGAAGGAACGGACCAGGGCGTAAAAACAAATAACCTTTACCGCCGGCCGGATTTTATTGTGAACAGCCGCCTGAATCTGCAACCCATTCCGCAACTGACCCTGGCGCCATCATTTAAGTATGTCGGTTCGCGGCTGAAAGGCCTATACGATATAGGCCCCGACCCCATGGCTCCATATTATACGCTGGGTTTTTTCGCAGGCTGGCAGTTTCCCCACGCCCGGATATATGCTGATCTGCAGAACATCACCAATCAGCAGTATTTCGACATTTACGGGTATAATAGTAAGCGATTTAATATGATGGTTGGAGTTAATGTGACACTTTAGGGTTCGTTGATGGTAGATGGTTGATGGTTGATGGACTTCTGGTGAAAATTTGAAAATATAATTTTGCAGATTAAATTATTACGATCGAAACAATTTCGAGAAGTTGACTTTCATGGGCGTCCATCAACCATCAACCATCA
>PLEB01000265.1 GCA_003136915.1 Chitinophagaceae bacterium | reverse complement strand
AATTTTTAATTTTTAATTTTTAACGTGAAAAAAATACTACAACTCCTATTTGAATACAAAACCCTCACCCGGGCACAGGCAAAGGAAGTCCTGATCAATATATCCCGGGGTCAATATAATGAGTCGGAGATCACCGCCTTTATAACGGTGTTCCTTATGCGCAGTATTACGATTGAAGAGCTGCAGGGTTTTCGCGATGCACTGCTGGAGTTGGCGGTAAGAGTGGATCTGAATGGGCAGAACGTAATTGATATTGTGGGAACGGGCGGCGACGGCAAGAATACTTTTAATATATCAACCCTTTCCTGTTTTATTGTTGCCGGTGCAGGTCAAAAAGTCGCCAAGCATGGAAATTATGGTGCGACCAGCATCAGCGGCGCCTCCAATGTGATGGAGCAGTTGGGCTACCGTTTCAGCAACGATGCTGGAAAACTAAACAGAGAAGTGGAAGAAACTAATATATGCTTTTTGCATGCGCCTATTTTTCATCCTGCTTTGAAGGCTGTAGGCGCTATTCGCAAAAACCTGGGTATACGCACTTTTTTTAATATGCTGGGCCCCATGGTGAATCCGGCTTCTCCAAAATTTCAGCTGGTAGGTGTTTATAATCTCGAAATGGCCAGAATTTATACTTATTTGCTTCAGCAAACGCAGTCTTCTTTTGCGATCATTCACAGTCTGGATGGCTACGATGAATTATCTCTTACCGGAGATGCGCGCGTGATAACAAACGAAGGAGAAAGGGTGATGACTCCGGAGCAATTGGGAAAGAGAATGGTTTCTCCATCTGATCTTTACGGCGGAAACACGGCTGAAGAAGCTGCGAAAATATTTCTTCATATTCTTCAGGGAAAGGGTTCCTGGGCGCAAAACGCAGTGGTATTTGCAAATGCGGCAATGGCATTATATTGCACGGGCGCTTTTGAAACTTACGATAAGGCATTTGAAGCATCCGTAGAAAGTCTTGAAAGTGGAAAAGCACTTGCGGCATTGAATGGACTGATTTCATTACAGTAAGAAGGGATTGCAGCATGTGAAAATGTGGAAATAGGCAAATACCCGTAAGTGATCGCATAGATGGCAGGGCAGGCGGTAGCACTGGGGGATCGTAATCGAAGAATTTAAAATTTGCAAATGGGCGAGCTGAATATGCTGGAAAGGATTGTTGCTTACAAAAGGGAAGAACTGCGTCAGCGTAAGCTGGAGATACCGGTGCCTGAGCTGGAGAGAAAGCCGTTTTTCTCCCGGGAGATCTTTTCACTGAAGGCCTCCTTGAAAGATCCCGGAAAAACAGGGATCATTGCCGAGTTTAAAAGACGTTCTCCATCCAGGGGTATCTTCCATTCGGATGCATCTGTCGAGAAAATAACAGCCGCATATACCCGGTTTGGTGCTTCTGCAATTTCGGTCCTGACAGATATGCCGTCTTTTGGCGGATCAACGGATGACTTCTTAAAGGCCCGTGTGAATGCCGTTCCTCTGCTCAGAAAGGATTTTATATTAGATGAGTATCAGATTATCGAGTCAAGGGCAATGGGCGCTGACGTGATCCTGCTGATCGCTGCCTGTCTGACCCCCGCTGAAACAAAAAAACTGGCCGTTTTTGCAGAAGGGTTAGGATTGGAGACCTTGCTTGAAATTCACGAAGAATCGGAATTGACGCATCTTTGCGATGCCATAGATGTGATCGGCATTAACAACCGGGACCTGAAAACATTTACGGTGGATATCAATCGTTCAATTGTGCTTGCTCAAAGCCTGCCTCCGGGAAAAACGATTATTGCAGAGAGTGGCATCCGGGACATAGAAACCATCCGTACACTGAAATCTGTCGGATTTAACGGCTTTCTGATCGGAGAGCAGTTTATGAAAGAATCCGATCCGGCGACTGCTTTTGCCTCATTTGTTGACCAACTTAAAAGGAATAATGATGAGAGTAAAAGTTTGCGGTATGACGCAGCTCGACCAGGTGAGAAAGCTTGATGAGATGGGCGTTGATTTTGCAGGGTTCATTTTCTATCCGAAATCGCCGCGGTTTGCATCAAAGCATATCCATGGCCAGGAGTTACGGAAAGCAAAATTAAGGATCGGCAAAGTAGGGGTGTTCGTAAATACGCCTTATGAGGAGATGATGCGCACGGTCGATGAGTTCGGTCTGGATATGGTGCAACTGCATGGAGACGAAAGTCCGCACCAATGTGACCGGATTGCAAATTACGTGACAGTGATCAAGGTATTCCGTCTTGGTGAGGATGATCCGATATCCTGGATCATCAAGCCATATGATGAGCCCAGCGATATGTTCCTTTTCGATACCCTCGGTGTGGGTTACGGAGGCACGGGAAAGAAATTTAACTGGGATCTGCTGAAACCGGCAGGAATCGATAAACTATTTTTTCTCAGCGGCGGCATTGAACCGGAAGATGTGGAAAAACTGAAAGCATTCAGCGAGGAGCCGGTCGGAAAAAAACTCTTTGCAGTTGATATTAACAGCCGCTTTGAAACAAGCAGCGGAGTCAAGGACCTGGATAAGGTGGAAGAATTTTTCAAAACGCTGAACGCATAACGCGTTACGTCCAACGCGTAATACGCCAAGCGTTCTGTGTCACGCGTTCTGCGTTAAGCATTAAACATGATCAGATCAAAAACATATCAGCATCCCTCAGAGCAGGGCTATTATGGCGAATTCGGGGGCGCTTTTATTCCGGAGATGCTGCACAGTAATGTGGAAGAACTGAGAAGCCGTTACCTGCAGATCATGGAGGAGCCGGGGTTCCGTAAGGAATTTGAAATCCTGCTGAAAGACTATGCGGGGAGGCCAACGCCTTTATATCGCGCGGAAAGATTGAGCAAGCGATATGGCAATTCAATTTTTCTTAAACGCGAGGATCTTTGTCATACGGGTGCGCACAAGATCAATAATACAATCGGTCAGATTCTGCTTGCGGAGAGATTAGGGAAAAAGAGAATCATTGCCGAAACCGGCGCCGGTCAGCATGGTGTTGCCACGGCAACTGTCTGTGCCCTTAAAGGCCTGGAATGTATCGTGTATATGGGAGAAAAAGATATTCAGCGACAGGCACCGAACGTAGCGCGAATGAAGATGCTGGGAGCTGAAGTGATTCCCGCCATCAGTGGCAGTAAAACGCTGAAAGATGCAACCAACGAAGCGATACGCGATTGGATCAATCATCCGGCAGACACGCATTATATCATCGGGAGCGTGGTGGGCCCGCATCCTTATCCTGATATGGTAGCCAGATTTCAGAGTGTGATCAGCAAAGAAATGAAATTTCAGTTGAAGGAGAAAACCGGACAGGATCGTCCTGATGCGGTGATCGCTTGTGTTGGCGGAGGCAGCAATGCGGCTGGTGCTTTTTATCATTACCTGGACGATGAAAGTGTAAGACTGATCGCGGTGGAAGCGGCCGGTCACGGTATTCACAGCGGCATGAGCGCAGCTACAACTCAATTAGGGAAAAATGGTGTTCTGCACGGAAGCCGGAGCCTGGTAATGCAAACTGAAGATGGTCAGGTTGTAGAACCTCATAGCATTTCTGCGGGTCTCGATTATCCCGGCATCGGCCCGATGCATGCGAATTTGTTTGTTTCCGGAAGAGCCGAATTTTACAGTGCCACGGATGAGGAAGCATTGAACGCCGCCTTCCTGCTTGCCAAGCTCGAAGGCATAATCCCTGCATTGGAATCAGCACATGCATTGGCGGTTTTAGAGAAAATACATTTTGAAAAAGAATCGTCGGTTGTAATTTGTTTGAGTGGCCGGGGAGATAAAGACCTGGATACCTACATGAAGGCGATGAAAGAAATAAAGTATTAATAATATCCATGGGCCGTATTCAGGATCTTTTTCAACAAAAAAAGCATCGTATTCTAAATGTGTATTGTACTGCAGGATTTCCATTCCTGGACAGTACATTACCGGTGATGAAGGCCCTGCAGCAAGCGGGGGCTGATATGATCGAGCTGGGTATGCCCTTTAGCGACCCCCTGGCCGATGGCCCGGTGATACAATCAAGCGGCTCGGTCGCCCTGGCAAATGGAATGACGATTACCACGCTCTTTCACCAGTTGGAAAAATTCCGGAAGGAAATCCATTTGCCCGTCCTGCTCATGGGTTATATGAATCCTGTTTTACAATATGGGTTTGAAAAATTTTGCCGGGATGCAGGGGAGGTGGGCGTGGACGGACTCATTCTTCCGGATCTGCCCATGTTTGAATTTGAAAAAGAGTATGGTCAGCTGGTGCGGAAATTTCAGCTGGATTTTGTTTTTCTTGTAACACCGGAAACCTCGGTGGAAAGGGTTCAGAAGCTGGATGGCCTGAGCTCGGGTTTTATTTATGCCGTCTCCTCTTCTTCCACAACAGGAAGGAACAAGGACCTGTCTGATCAGGCTGCGTATTTTAACCGGCTGCGCTCCATGAACCTGCGCAATCCGGTGCTGATCGGGTTTGGTATCAAAGACAAGGAAAGTTTTTCTAAGGCCTGCGACTATGCATGTGTCGCCATCATCGGCA
>PLEB01000093.1 GCA_003136915.1 Chitinophagaceae bacterium | reverse complement strand
AAATTATTGATCTATACAAATACTAAAAAAGTTTGGCGTTATGATACAAGGGGTGATTACTGGGTTTATGATTTTGCTGATCATAGCTTGAAACAACTCGGCAACTCCCTTCCCGTTTCTTCTCTTATGTTTGCGAAATTCGCTCCTGACGGGAAAAAAGCTGCTTACGTAAGCGGTCATAACCTTTATGTTGAAGATCTCGCATCCCGGGAGATCAAAGCACTGACAAGGGACGGAACCCGCAAGCTGATCAACGGTACATTCGACTGGGTATACGAGGAAGAATTTGACTGCCGGGACGGTTTCCGCTGGAGCCCGGACAGCAGGAAAATAGCTTTCTGGCAAATCAACGATAGCAATACGCGGGATTACCTGATGCTGAATACAACCGATTCTGTTTACTCCCATGTGGTGCCCGTGGAATATCCGGTAGCCGGTCAACTCCCTTCACCCTACAGAATCGGCGTGGTGGATATTTCCGACGATCAAATCCGGTGGATGCGCATTCCCACAGATGAGCAGCTTGGCAGTTATCTGCCAAGAATGGAATGGGCAAACAACAGTGAGGAACTTATTGTGCAGCATCTGAACAGGCTTCAGAATGAAAGCGATATCCTGATCTGTAAGGCAAATGAAGGGTCATCGGAAAAAATCTTCTCAGAAAAAGACAGCGCTTTTATTGATGTTATTTCACAATGGGACGAAGCCTACAAAATGGGAGGATGGGATTGGCTGATGCATGGTGCCGAATTCCTATGGGCAAGCGAAAAGGACGGCTGGAGACATTTATACCGTGTCAGTCGCGATGGTAAAAAACAAACCCTGATCACGAATGGGAACTTTGACGTAATAGAAATTTCGAGGATCGATGAAAAGGAGAACCTGCTATACTTTATGGCATCTCCGGATAATGCCACCCGGAAATATCTGTACCGGTGCCGGTTGGACGGAAAAGGGAAAGCCGAAAGGGTGACGCCGCTAAGTGAGCCTGGCACCAACGATTACGAACTTTCGCCGGTGGCAAAGTATGCCATCCATGATTTTTCAAACTATTATACAAAACCGTCCAAAGAATGGATAAGCCTACCCGGCCACCAGGTTCTTCCCGGAACCACCGGGATCAACATGCCCAGTGCAGCAGACAGTACTGCATCTCCAATTTCATTTTTCAAAATTAAGACTGCTGAAGGTGTGACCATGGATGGCTGGATGCAAAAACCTGAATCCTTCGACCCGTCAAAAAAATATCCTGTCTTATTCTATGTTTATACGGAGCCGGGAAGCGCAACCGTCAAGGATGAATACGGAGCCGGCCGGGATATTCTATACCAGGGTAACCTGGCAAAGGATGGATATATCTACATATCTGTTGATAACCGCGGAACGCCTGCTCCCAAAGGCAATGCATGGAGAAAATGCATTTACAGGAAGATTGGGAGACTGAATATAGAGGATCAGGCCATGGCAGCCGAAGAGATTCTGAAGTGGTCCTTTGTGGATTCCTCCCGTATTGCCGTATGGGGATGGAGCGGCGGAGGATCAGCCACCCTCAACCTGCTTTTCCAGCACCCTGAAATCTATAAAACGGGCATTGCCGTTGCCGGCCTGGACAATCTGCTTACATATGACAATATCTATGAAGAAAGGTATATGGGCATTCCACAGGAGTCACATGACGACTACGTAAAAGGTTCACCGATCACCTATGCCAGGAACCTGCAGGGTAACCTTTTGTATATCCACGGAACGGGGGATGACAATGTACATTTTGGTAATGCGGAAATGCTGGTCAATGAGCTGGTCAGGTTCAACAAAAACTTCCAGTATATGGCCTATCCCAACAGGACACATGACATCATTGAGGGTCCCGGTACCCGCCAGCACCTGAGAAGCTTATTTACCTATTATCTCAGGGAACATTGCCCGGGCGGCCCCAAATAATTCTCCAAAAAAAGCACATAATTCTTTGACCGTTTATGTGTTTGTCGCTACCTTTGCCTCCCGTTCAAAAAACGGGGATTGATCTATGTCTCAGCGAATCCGAATCAAATTGCAATCGTACGATCACAATCTCGTGGATAAATCCGCTGAAAAGATCGTCAAAACGGTGCGCAGCACCGGTGCCGTGGTAACGGGCCCCATTCCCTTACCCACCCGGAAAAAAGTATTTACCGTATTGCGTTCGCCGCACGTGAATAAGAAAGCGCGAGAACAGTTTCAGTTGCATACACACAAGAGATTGCTGGACATTTATACTTCCACTTCCAGAACAGTTGATGCTTTATCCAAGCTCGACCTGCCTTCAGGCGTGGATGTAGAGATCAAGGCCTGATAAAAGATATTCCATCTGCCAATCCGGATCGGAAAAAGCAGCGCTGGATTTTTGATTAAAAAATATGAACAAGCCGTTCGGGGTTTGTTTACTACCGGTACTTCTATCACCCGCCGTAGCCTTGGCGAAGGCGGGCATCCAAAAGGATGACGAAGAAAAAGCGGATGGCGGCCCAAAGGTCACATACGCCGAGGCTTCGGCGATAAACAGAAAAGGTCGGTTGCAAACAGGGGATTGAAATCAGGATCAGCTGGTATGGCTGATCAAAAAACCGCTGATTGTCCTTACACTCCAGGCACAAACCAATAAAAGATGAAAGGGTTAATTGGGAAGAAAATTGGAATGACCAGCGTGTTCACCCCTGATGGCAAGCAGCTGGCTTGCACCATTATTGAGGCCGGACCCTGCGTGGTTACGCAGGTTAAGACAATGGAGTCGGACGGCTACAATTCACTTCAGCTCGCGTTTGGCGACAAAAAAGAAAAGCATACGCTCGCCTCAGAAAAAAACCACTTCGCAAAATCGAATACGTCCGCAAAAAAATTCATCAAGGAATTCCGCAATTTTTCCCTGGAAAAGAACTTAGGTGATTCCCTCACAGTGGATATTTTCACTGAAGGTGAAAGCGTGAGTGTGGTAGGAACTTCAAAAGGAAAGGGTTTTCAGGGAGTTGTAAAACGTCACGGATTCCATGGAGTAGGTGGTCAGTCGCATGGCCAGCATGACCGTAGCCGTGCACCTGGGTCCCTGGGTAACTCTTCTGATGCTTCCCGCGTAATGAAAGGCGTTCGTATGGGTGGCCGTATGGGGGGTGACCGGGTAAAACTCAAAGGCCTCCAGGTTATCAAGATATTTCCCGATAAGAATTTCCTGCTGATTTCCGGATCCGTCCCGGGCCACAATGGCTCCATTGTTTACATTCAGAAGTAATCTAATAATTCCCATCGCATGCAAATTGACATATTAAATATAAAAGGAGATAAAACGGGCCGTTCGCTGGAGATGCATGCAGAGATATTTGAGGATGAGCCGAATGATCACGTGATTTACCTTGCAGTGAAACAGTATCTGGCGTCTCATCTGCAGGGAACCCACAAGTTAAAGACTAGAATTTAATTAAAAGGTTCATCTAAAAAACTGCACAAACAAAAAGGGACGGGTGGATCCCGGAAAGGAAATATCCGGAACCCATTGTACAAGGGCGGCGGTACGATATTCGGGCCCAAACCCCGGAGTTACGACTTCAAGCTGAACCGGAAAGTAAAAGATCTTGCAAAGATTTCCGCCCTTTCTCACAAAGCTAAAGCGAATTCCATTTTGGTTGTTGAAGATATAAAGCTGGATGCTCCAAAAACGAAAGAGCTGGTAAATATGTTAAGCGGGTTGAAACTGGGCAGAAAAAAAACCCTTTTTGTGTTGCCGGAGTACAATGATAACCTGCGTCTCAGTTTAAGAAATGTGCCCTATCTGGAAAGCAGCCTGCTGGCAGATGTGAACACTTATGATATTGTGAATGCAGAAATTCTGGTGCTGACGGAGTCCGCAGCAAAGATGTTTGTGGAAGAGGAAGAGGCGGTGTAGAATTTNNAAATTGTCAAATTGTTCCGATGAAACTAACAGAAGTTCTGATCCGGCCGATTCTTACGGAAAAAGCAAATGCTCAGCAGGAAAAGCTGCGCCGTTATGCTTTTAAAGTAAATACAAAGGCCAATAAACTGGAGATCAAGAAGGCCATTGAAGATTTTTATGGCATAACCGTGGTGGATGTGAACACCATCGTGGTTCCAAGCAAGGCCCGTTCAAGGTCAACGAAAGCAGGATTGATCGTGGGTCGCAAGCCGGGATATAAGAAGGCCCTGATCACGCTGGCAGAAGGAGAAACAATTGATTTGTATTCGAATATTTAAATAAATCATGAATGGCATTCAACTGCCGCGAAAGTTGACATTTTCATTATAAATATTCTGTAGAATAACGTATGGCACTAAGAAAATTTAAGCCGGTAACGGCGGGGACCAGGTGGAGGATCGGGAATGCATATGCAGAGGTTACAACCTCCAATCCGGAAAAAAGCCTGCTGGAAAAAGTGCCGGTAACTGCCGGCCGGAATGCCCAGGGAAGAAGGGCAATGCGGTATATGGGTGGCGGACACAAGAAGATGTATCGCCTGGTGGACTTCAAAAGAGACAAGAAGTCCGTCCCCGGAATTGTTGCTTCTATTGAATATGATCCATACAGAACTGCATTCATCGCCCTGCTGCATTACAGCGACGGTGAAAAGAGATATATCATTGCACCCCAGGGTTTGCAGGTTGGAACGACTGTCCTTTCCGGGGACAGTGTAGTGCCTGAAGTTGGAAATGCACTGCAGCTGAAGAATATTCCTCTCGGTACCAACGTACACAATATTGAGATGCAACCCGGCCAGGGTGGTAAGCTGGTTCGGAGCGCCGGCGCTTCTGCACAGCTGACCAACAAGGAAGATAAATATGCAGTATTGAAGATGCCGTCCGGGGAATTAAGAAAGATACTGATCAACTGTTACGCCACAGTCGGTGTGGTTTCCAACAGCGATCATAGTTTGCAGAGTATGGGCAAGGCAGGGCGTAACAGGTGGAGAGGCATTCGTCCCCGCACGCGTGGCGTGGCGATGAATCCGGTAGATCATCCGATGGGTGGTGGAGAAGGGAAAGCATCCGGCGGACAGCCACGTTCCAGAAATGGTCAATATTCCAGGGGCCTTAAAACAAGAACCCGCGGAAAAGGAAGTGATAAACTGATTATTCAGACGAAAAAAGGAAAGAAGATNNTATGGGTCGTTCAATAAAAAAAGGTCCTTACGTAGATGCAAATCTGGAAGGAAAAGTGCTTGGGATCAATGATGGAAAGGCAAAGAAAAGTGTTATTAAGACCTGGAGCCGCCGTTCCACTATCACTCCCGATTTTGTGGGTCATACTTTCGCCGTGCACAATGGCAACAAGTTTATTCCCGTGTATGTGACGGAGTTCATGGTTGGCCATAAGCTGGGAGAATTTGCCCCCACACGCAATTTTAAGGGACACTCCAGCAAGAAAATTGTTGAATGACGGATCCCTAAACCATAAAAACTGATAGAAGAAAGAACATATCAAGAGAACAAACCAGAAAAAAATGGAAGCATTAGCCAAATTAAAAAATTACCCGACTTCGCCCCGCAAGATGCGATTGCTGGCAGATGAGATCAGGGGATTGCAGGTTGAAAAAGCACTGGCATTGCTGGAGCATCATCCGCAGCATTCCTCTACGCCGCTGTATAAGCTGTTGTGGTCTGCCGTAAAAAACTGGGAACAAAAAAATGAAGGGAAAAGTGCGGCTGATGCCGGCCTGCTGGTGAAAACGGTGTTTGTGGACGGTGCACGGGTGCTGAAAAGAATGCGGCCTGCCCCACAGGGACGAGGTTACCGGGTTCGTAAACGAAGTAATCATGTTACACTGATAGTGGATGAAAAGGCTGAAAAGTAAAAAGGGAAAAGTAAAAATTAAAAAGTTGAGAATTTGGGATTGCTTTCAGAATTAACAACGGCATTATCAAATTATCAAATTATCNNCAAATTATCAAATTATCAAATTTTCAAATTAATCAGATAAATGGGTCAGAAAACAAATCCTATAGGTGCGAGACTGGGAATCATCCGAGGCTGGGAATCCAATTGGTACGGCAGTAAAAAAGATTACTCGGTAAAGCTGATCGAAGACAATAAGATCAGGACCTATCTGAATGCGCGCATCAACAAGGGAGGTATTGCGAAGATCGTAATTGAGCGCACGCTAAATAAACTGATCGTGACCATTCATACTTCCAAACCCGGTATTATCATCGGTAAAGGAGGAGGAGAAGTAGACCGTATTAAGGAAGAACTGAAGAAACTGACAGGAAAGGAAGATGTTCAGATCAATATCCTGGAAATCCGCCGCCCGGAACTGGATGCTAATATTGTTGCTGACACCATTGCAAGACAAATTGAAAACCGGATTAACTATAAGAGGGCAATCAAGATGGCGATCGCATCTGCGCTTCGGATGGGTGCTGAAGGAATTAAGGTAAAAGTGGGCGGCCGCCTGGGTGGATCGGAAATAGCCAGAACAGAGGAGATCAAGCAGGGACGTACCCCATTGCATACACTCCGGATGGATATTGACTATGCCAATGTATTTGCACTTACTGTTTACGGGAAAATCGGTGTTAAAGTATGGATCTGTAAGGGTGAAGTACTAACGAAGAGGGATCTGAATCCGAATTTTGTTGGTGGAAAGAGCGATGTGAGTGATAGAAGAGATAGAAGGGATGATCTTCGGGATGAGCGTGGCCGCGGTGGTGATAGAGACAGAAGAGGAGGGGGCGGTGGCGGCGAAAGAAGGGGTGGCGGTGGTGGAAGAGAGCGGAGGGGTTAATTCAAATTATCCAATTTCAAATTTTTAAATTCGATAACATGTTACAGCCCAAGAGGACGAAACATAGGAAGGCGCAGAAAGGAAGGATCCGGGGAATCGCAAAAAGGGGAAGTGAAATTTCTTTTGGTTCTTATGGCCTTAAGGCGCTCGAAGGGATTTGGTTAACCAACCGACAGCTCGAAGCTGCTCGTCAGGCACTTACCCGTTCCATGAAGCGTGAAGGAAATGTGTGGATCCGCGTTTTTCCGGATAAGCCAATAACCAAGAAACCGCAGGAAGTGAGGATGGGTAAAGGGAAGGGTAACCCTGAATATTGGGCCGCAGTAGTGGAGCCGGGCCGTATGCTTTTTGAAGCGGATGGTGTTCCGGAAGCTGTAGCTAAGGAAGCTTTGTTGCTGGCGGCTCAAAAACTGCCGATCAAAACAAAGTTTGTGGTTCGGCATGATGTGACAGCGATGTAATTTTCAAATTATCAAATTAAGCGGAATGTTAAAGCGAAACGACGAAGCAAATAGCCTGAAGGACTTGAGTGAAATTGATCTGAATGCAAGGATCAAGGAGGATGAAATGCGTTTGAAAAAACTGAAGTTTGCGCATGCGATTTCCCCGCTGGAAAGTCCGGTTACGATCCGTTTGCTCAGAAAAGATATTGCGCGTTTAAAAACCGCGCTGAGGGTTAAGAAAATGTGATAATCTGCTGATGTGAAAATGTGAAATGANNGTTGCTGTTGAAAGAAAAGTTCAGCACCCGATCTACGGTAAGTTCCTGAAAAAAACGACCAAGTTCCATGCCCACGATGAAAAGAATGAGTGCAGTATCGGAGATGTGGTGCGGATCATGGAAAGCCGCCCCCTAAGTAAAACCAAGCGCTGGCGCCTGGTGGAAATCGTGGAGAAAGCGAAATAATTCGGAATTCTAAAATCGTATTGAAATGATTCAGCAGGAAAGCAGACTTAACGTTGCAGATAATAGCGGTGCCAAAGAAGTATTGTGCATCCGGGTGCTTGGAAACAGCGGACAAGACTATGCCCGGATCGGGGATAAGATTGTAGTGACTGTTAAAGATGCGTTGCCTGCAGGTGGCATTAAAAAAGGAACGGTGACTAAAGCGGTTATCGTGCGCACTAAAAACAAGTTGCGCCGGAAAGATGGTTCTTACATCCGCTTCGATGACAATGCCGTAGTGCTGCTGACCCCCAGTGATGAACCGAGGGGGACACGTATTTTCGGACCAGTTGCAAGGGAACTTCGGGATAAGGGATATATGAAGATTATTTCTCTGGCACCGGAAGTGCTTTAGGACACCGAACAGTGATCGCTGACGCTTCATGCAGGTTGAGAATTGAGAATTAATGAAGAAAAGAGATTAGAAAATCGGGCATCGAGAATTAAGGAAATTTAAGTTCAGCATATTTTTGAAAATAATAATTTTAAGAGCGTTTAACGTTGTGTGTTAATCGGTCCGCATAAAAAGAGAAATATGAGCAACAGATTTAAACCTAAGTTCAATATAAAAAAAGGCGATAAGGTTGTAATTATTTCCGGGGACGATAAGGATCTGAAGAAATCGCGCAANNCAGAATACCAAGGGCGGAATTCTAAAAAAGGAAGCGCCGGTACATATATCAAATGTATTGCTCTGGGATGCCAAATCAGGTGGCCCTTCCAAGGTAAAGCGGACCCGTGAAAATGGTAAACTTGTACGCATTTCAAAAAAATCAGAGGAGGTAATTAAATAATGAGCACAGTAAAATATACTGCACGCCTGGCAGATAAATACAAAAAGGAAGTCGTTCCTGCTTTAATGAAGCGGTTTGGATATAAAACAGTTATGCAGGCACCAAAACTGGAAAAGATTTGTTTGAACCGGGGAATCAACGGAGCGGTGGCAGATAAAAAGCTCGTTGACATTTCCATAGAAGAACTGACAACCATAACTGGCCAGAAAGCAGTATCAACCGTATCCAAAAAAGATATTTCAAATTTCAAACTTCGTAAGGGATTGCCAATTGGCGCCCGGGTTACCCTTCGCGGAGAGAAAATGTATGAATTCCTTGACAGGCTGGTGGCTGCCGCCCTGCCAAGGGTGCGCGATTTCAAAGGAGTAAATGAAAAATCCTTCGATGGCCGTGGAAATTATACCATGGGTATCACAGAGCAGATCATTTTCCCTGAAGTTGATATCGATAAAGTGAATAAGATCACGGGCATGGATATTACTTTCGTGACAACGGCAAAAACCAACGAGGAAGCGTATGAATTACTTAAAGAATTGGGTATGCCGTTTAGGAATGCGAAGAAAGAAGGGGAGAAAATATGAGAATGTGGAAATGTGAGAATGTGTAAGTCTTCGCCGCAGTAGCGTAGCGAAGGTGGGTGAAAATACTTGGTTTCAAATCAATAAATAAAAGTTCATGGCCAAAGAATCAGTTAAAGCCAGACAAAGAAAACGGGAAGCGCTGGTTGCGAGATATGCAGAAAAGCGTGCTGCACTTAAAGCGGCGGGTGATTACAAAGCACTCGATCTCCTTCCAAAAAATGCATCACCAGTGCGCTTAAAGAACCGCTGCCAGCTGACGGGCAGGCCGCGGGGATATATCCGGTATTTCGGAGTATCCAGGGGCGTATTCCGCGATATGGCATTGCAGGGGAAAATTCCCGGCGTAAGAAAGGCGAGCTGGTAAAAAAGTTGATGGTTGATAGTT
>PLEB01000097.1:6266-7319 GCA_003136915.1 Chitinophagaceae bacterium | reverse complement strand
CCGAAGAAAAAGTATTCAGTGATCAATAATTGCAGCGGTTGGGAATACCGGTAAATGAGGTCAGGCTGCTGGCGCCGGTGCCCAGACCCGGGTCCTGCCGTGACGGATATGCATTTCGCCAACATGTGGAAACAGCGAGACGAAACCGGCGTTTGCCGATGATTCCCGAATTTGACCAATTCCCGGTTTTTTATTTTACAAATCACCGCTCCATTCGCGGCCCGGGCGAAGTGCCATGCATGCCTGATCATTTTAAGCAACTTGATTTTGAACTGGAGGCCGCCGTGCTGATTGTAAAGCAGGGCAGAAATATTCGGGCGAAACAAGCGGATAAATATATCGGAGGGCTCATGATCATGAACGATCTCAGTGCTAGGGCCCTGCAAATGGAAGAAATGAAACTCAATCTGGGTCCGGCCAAAGGAAAGGACTTTGCCACATCTACGGGACCCTGGCTTGTAACCATGGATGAACTGGAAGAATTTGAGACCGCGAGCGCCGAAGGTCATTCGGGCAAAGGTTGGAACCTGGACATGGTCTGCCGTTTGAACGGGCGTGAATGCAGCCGGGGTAAATTGGGTGACATGCAATGGACCTTCGCGGAGATCATTGAGCGGGCATCCTATGGGGCAGACCTTTATCCGGGAGATATCATCGGAAGTGGTACCGTTGGAACAGGATGCCTGCTCGAACTCAATGGCACAGCCGCAATGAAGAACACCGCCTATACTCCAGAATGGCTGAAAGCCGGGGACCTCATAGAAATGGAAATCACCGGTTTGGGCACGCTCAGCAATACGATCACTCGCGAAGCAGATGATTTTTCCCTTTCACCAAAAAGCTAAAATCGATTATGTAAATTTTTAACAGATACTTCTAATTCAAAACCTTGAATGCAGAGTTTTAATCTGGGGTGCTGAGTTAGAATTGTAATGCGGCGTATTAATATTGAGGTCAATTTTCGCAACAATAAAAACCGACCAATAGATTAACTTTGTATAAATAAATCCAGATCCATTAAGAAATACCAAAAATCTCATCATCCAATTTTTA
>PLEB01000097.1:0-6215 GCA_003136915.1 Chitinophagaceae bacterium | reverse complement strand
AACCCCTGGCATACGTATTCGCAGTTCACACCTGATGGGGGACCGATTCCGACTCATTTTACCTTCACTAAAAATCCTTTGTATACACTGGAGGGAAAAGTTAAGGAAGACGGCAAACTGCTCAAGAAGCATGAAGCTGTGTTTGGAGTAGATGTAAAATATTTTAATGGGAAAGTGGATTTCGTGCAGTTGGTAAAACTAAAAGAAAATGCAAAGACCAATTTCTCCGGCGAGGTTGAGTTTATGGTTTGTAACGATCAGCAGTGCCTTCCTCCGGCAACCGAAAAGTTTTCCATCCCTTTGAATTGATACAAGAGCCTGCCTCCGTTTATGCTTTAGGGGAATGGGCGGTCTACCTGAATAATATTGAGGTGCTGAATTGACTTGCAACACAAGGTTGCCTGGAATGTATTCTCATGTGGCAGGTTTTGCCCCTGTCATCCAAGGGTTTGTTTCTACAGACCCTTCTAAAATATGTATCCCGCAGGGTAACCAGCGGGATTTCGGGTGAACAAACCCGTTATATATCCTTGTTTTATCATGAGCAGTAGTTTTAAAGTCCAGGGATTGTATTTACTTTCCCTGTTTTTCATTTCATCGAAAAGATTAGCTGTTGAATTAGATTTTCCTGAATGTTTTCACTTTTTTCCAGCAAAACATTCATAAGCGGGTGCAATTGTTTTTATTTTTGGATTTCCGTCATCAAAAAAAACAAGCGGTTGATCAGATTCCGGCCGCGTATGCTTTTCTTTGCTACCGGAACCTTCCTCCAGGACCTTAGCAAGGGTGGAAATTTCTGACAACAGCTGATATAATGGCTCAAGACAAGATATTGGTAATAGGCGCCTGCGGACAAATTGGGACGGAGCTTACGCTGGCCCTGCGTCAGCGATACGGCGGCGAAACCGTATTGGCGGCCGATTTGAAAAGGGAATCGGACCTGCTGAAAGGAACCGGACCTTTTTTGCCGCTGGACGTAATGGATAAGACGACCTTGCAGGTACAGGTGAATCGTCATGGCATTGAGACCATTTATTTACTTGCCGCGATGCTTTCTGCTTCCGGCGAGTTGCAACCACAGCTTGCCTGGCGGGTAAATATGGAAAGCCTGCTTAACACGCTGGAAGCGGCCAGGGAGGAAGCTGTTCAGAAAGTATTCTGGCCGAGTAGCATTGCGGTATTCGGTCCGGATGCGCCGAAAAAGGATTGTCCTCAGAACGCCTGGTCAACCCCTGCAACCGTGTATGGGATCAGCAAATTATCCGGCGAGCAATGGTGTCATTATTATTTCAAGCGTTATGGTGTGGATGTGCGCAGCATCCGCTATCCTGGATTGATCAGTTATAAGACCTTGCCAGGCGGAGGGACCACGGATTACGCGATTGAAATTTTTCACGCAGCGATCCGTGGTGAATCCTATTCCTGTTTTTTGCGTGATGACCAACGCCTGCCGATGATGTACATGGACGACGCAGTACGCGGAACGATTGAACTTATGGAAGCGCCCGCTTCAAAGCTTACCATACGCACCGCTTATAATATTTCCGGCATCAGCTTTACACCGGCAGAAGTGGCTGCCGAAATAAAAAGACTGATCCCCGGTTTTTCCATCGAATACAAACCTGACTACCGCCAGGCCATTGCCGAGACCTGGCCCGAGTCCATCCAGGATCAAACAGCCCGCAAGGACTGGGGCTGGCAGCCGGAATACAATCTCGGAAAAATGACCGAGGAAATGATCCGGCATATNNTTCGGCGAGGTAGCTCAGCTGGTTAGAGCATCGGATTCATAACCCGAAGGTCGGCAGTTCAAGTCTGCTCCTCGCTACTATTGAAGAGGTTCCCCGAAGGAGCCTCTTCTGCTTTCAAGGATCATCAGTTTACAATGACTCATCTGATGAATATTTCGAAACACACGTAAGTTATTTTCCCCCAAAGGGCTGCAAGGACTCTGAAAGGAGTAAAAATGGCATTTTTAGGGTATCCAGTGGCCAATTCCCCACTATTAGCTATTTTACACAACTTCATTTTTATTAAGATTTGGTCTATGGGTTCATCTGAATTTTATGACAACTTCATTTCTTATCAAATTGAATCTGGCATAAACGATCGAATATATGGTCTTTATAAAAGAGTATGCAATTCAGGTCTATCCCCCGATGCCAGTATTTTAGAAATTGGATGCGGAATTGGATCACTGACTTATTTACTAAGTAAAAAGGTTAAAAAGGGGAAAATCGAAGCGATGGATATAAGCCCAAAATCAATTGAATTTGCAAAAAAGCATCTTGAAAGAAGGAATATAATATTTGCATCATCGGATATATTGGATTTTGAACCGGAAAATTTAAAATTTGATAAAATTCTATTATTTGATGTGTTGGAGCATATTCCCGAAGAAAATCATGTTTTGATCTTCAACAAAATCGGAAAATGGATGGATGATGATTCTATGTTACTGATTAACCTGCCAAACCCAGATTATATTCTGTTTGACCTTAAAAATAATCTTGAAGCCCTGCAGGAAATTGACAACCCTGTTTTTCTTAATAAACTCTCCAACGTATTGGACATTACTTCACTTCATATAGATTATTTCGAAACATACAGTGTATGGGTTAAAAATGACTACCAATTCTTAACCGTAAAAAAGAAAACGGCATTCGTTAAACGGGAACTAAGTCAACAACAAAACATCCTTGAAAAACTGTATGTACGTCTGGGAAGGGGATTTAGAAAGTTTATTTATAATTATCCCAAAAAATAAAACTTTACCATTCAGATTACTTTCTCCCGAATTTTGGCGAATAAAAAAAGAATCGTACATCCTTAAAACGTCAGTCAGGCCTCTACACTTGTTATATTATATGGGTCATTTTAGTTGACTTAAAACAAACAGGTTTTGATTGATAAAGCTTTCCAGGACCAAAATATTCTCGATATCAGAGTTCGATGTAAGAAGTAACGCCGATGAACGCTCCTGAATGGCCTTAACCATTTGCGTCTCGGTAAACTTTTTCTTCTAACATTAGCTCATTCCTGGAATTGGCGGCACTGCTTCATGGTCTTCAATTGACAAATTTGATTTTTTTAATAAATGAAAATAAGGAATCTTACGATACAGTTTTTAATTTGCACAGAAATTGAATGCGATGATTTTTTCTGAATTTATACTATGCCGCTATTCTAAAATAATTGCCTGTAGCTTATTCTATTTCCTGATGACGACCGCTGCAAAGGGCCAATCCATCAGCAGGTTTATTCCGGCGAATCCTGACAAATCAGCAAGATATCTTTTTTATTTACACGGTGGGATTGTACAGGATGAAGGAATTCATGCAGTTAGACCGGACTGGGGTAAATATGAATACGAAGCCATTTTGGATACGTTAAGAAATTACGGATTTAATGTTTTGAGCGAGCCAAGGGCGAAAGGAACTGATGATGAAGAATACGGCATTTTTATATACAGGCAGGTAGATACTTTATTGAAACTCGGAATTTCACCCGAACAAATCACAGTTGTAGGCGCATCGCAGGGAGCATCCATGACCATTGTGGCAGCTTATAAATTAAGAAATAATAAAATCAAATATGCTGTTTTGGGATTGTGCGAACCCTATATGATTGATTATTACGCAAAATACAAAGATTCATTGTGTGGAAATTTTTTATCCATTTATGAACGTTCTGATCCGCATGGCTCCTGCGATAAACTCTTCATGGAGCAGTATTGTAAAACGGGATACAAAGAAATTGAATTGAATATGGGAATAAGCCATGGATTTATCTTCAGGCCTTATCCGGAATGGGTTCACCCGCTTATAAAATGGATAANNATAATTAAAATCAAAGAGCTAATAATCAAGCGCTTAACTTTTTGTATACCATTTGTATAAGTAAAGCAAATGTGAGAACATGATAAAGAATTACATCAAAACCGCCTACAGGAGCCTGATAAAAAATCGGGGCTTTAGTGCTATAAATATTTTGGGACTTGCATTAGGATTGTCAATCTGTTTGCTGATCGTCTTTTATGTTTATGACGAATTGAGTTACGATCGGTATAATGATAAGATCGGTCGCATTTACCGGTTGAACAATGATATCAAATTCGGAGGAGTTGAAAATTCCTATGCCGTATCACCGGCGCCTGCAGCAGATGCGTTAAAAAGCGATTTTCCTGAAATTGAGCAGGTATTCCGTTTCAGGGACCGGGGCGGCTTCCAGGTTAAAAAGGGAAACCAGGATATTCAGGAATCCAGGATGGTATATGCTGATGCTTCTCTTTTTGATGTGTTCACGTTACCCATGATTGATGGTAATCCCGCCAATGCATTAAAAGAACCGCATTCCGTGGTGATTACAGAGCGTACCGCCAGAAAATATTTCAACAGGACGAATGTGGTGGGACAGGTTTTAACTTTTAACGATACCGCACTATATAAAATAACCGGGGTGATTGCCAATGTTCCGACGCAATCCCATTTCAATTACGATTTTTTTATATCCATGGTCACACTGGACGAAAGTAAGGAGCAGGCCTGGTTTTCAAATAATTTCAATACTTATATATTACTCAGGCCGGGTGCAGATTACAAAAAACTGGAAGCCAAGCTGCCGGAATTCCTGCGGAAGCATGCTGCCGCCCAGATGCAAAGTATAATCCATCTAACTTTTGAGGCCCTTGAACAAAGCGGAAATTATTTCCGGCTAAGCCTGATGCCGCTAAAGAAAATCCACCTGGAGTCCAACAGTGTGGCCGAGTTGAGCCCAAATGGAAATATAGAATATGTCTATATATTTTCTGCTATAGCTCTTTTCATATTGCTGATCGCCTGTATTAATTTCATGAATCTTTCCACAGCGCGGTCATCGAACCGTGCACGGGAAGTGGGCGTAAGGAAGGTCCTGGGCTCACCGCGAAAATACCTGATTGCCCAATTCCTGACTGAATCCATCATGGTAACCCTGGTCGGGGCCATATTAGCAGTAATTGTGGCCTGGGCCCTGCTGCCATTGTTCAATGAAATGTCAGGAAAGGAATTGACGCTTACTACCCGTTTGGTTATGGAATTATTACCCGCATTATTTGGATTCATAATTATCATTGGCTGCTTGGCAGGATCATATCCTGCATTGTTTCTATCGGGTTTCCAGCCTATAGATGTGCTGATAGGAAAACTTGCCCGCGGATTCAGGGGAGGCGGGCTACGCAGTTTTATGGTCGTTTTTCAATTTGCCATCTCCATTTTCTTAATCATCAGCACCCTGGTTATTTATAACCAGCTGGAATATATCCAGGCCAAGGATCTCGGCTATAACCGGGACCACGTGCTGATCGTTGGAAATGTTTGGGCACTTGGAGATAAGGCCAAAACCTTTAAGCAGGAAATCAAGCAATTATCAGGTGTTGAAAATGCCACGCTTACCGGGGCCTTGCCAACCGCGGACTATGGTAACAGTACGTCCTTTTTCAAAGACCAGGTGATTGATCAGAAAAGAGCGGTTTCATCTCAGGATTGGAGTGTTGACGAAGATTATATTCCCACGCTTGGCATAAAGATGGCGGCGGGCCGGAATTTTTCGAGGGATATGCTTACCGATTCCACCGCAGTAATTATCAATGAAGCTGCCGCAAAATTATTAGCCTTTCCTGATCCGCTAAACCAATTACTTTATGCGCCGAGGGACAGTTATGCGAGTAAATTCCAGACTTTTCATATTATCGGGGTCATGAAGAATTTTAATTTCCGTTCGTTGCGGGATAATGTTACTCCTTTGATCCTGGAGCTCAATGAAGAAAGAGGATCGTTAAGTATTCGCACGAAAGCGGGTACCAATATTGCTTCCATGCTGGCAAATGTCAGGGATAAATGGAAAGAATTGTCGCCTAATCAGCAATTCGCCTATTCTTTTATGGACGAGGATTTTGATGCGCTGTACCGCTCTGAGCAGCGGATGGGTAAATTATTTATTTCCTTTACATCCCTCGCCATCATCATTGCCTGCCTCGGCCTGTTTGGATTATCTGCATATGCAGCTGAACAGCGCACTAAGGAAATCGGAATCCGAAAGGTGTTGGGCGCTAATTTGTCGACCTTAGTCGGTATGCTCTCGAAAGATTTTATCAAGCTGGTGATCATTGCCATATTTATTGCCTCGCCGCTGGCCTGGCTGGTCATGCAGAAATGGCTGCAGGGATTCGCTTACCG
>PLEB01000373.1 GCA_003136915.1 Chitinophagaceae bacterium | reverse complement strand
CCTGGTCTTCTTTCTTCTGTTTTTTTTACGGACTCTTCGTGCCGCCAGTCTGCAATCCTGACGGGATCGCCGCTGAGCAGGATTTCAGGCACTTTCCAGCCTCTGAATTCCGCCGGCCTGGTATATACGGGTGGCGCGAGGAGACCGTCCTGGAACGAATCAAAGAGTGCAGAGGTTTCATCGTTCAGGACACCGGGCAAAAGCCTGCCGATGGCATCTGCAAGTACAGCTGCAGGGAGTTCACCGCCGCTCAGGACATAATTCCCTATGGAAATTTCTTTTGTAATAAAGTGCTTGCGGATGCGCTCATCAATGCCTTTATAGTGACCAGAAATAATAAGTATATTTTCTTTCAGTGAAAGCATATTGGCCATCTGCTGATTGAGCAGTTCGCCATCCGGTGTCATGTAAATCACTTCCGCATATTTCCTTTCTTTGGAGAGCGATTCAATTGCATTGGCCAGGGGTTCACACATCATTACCATTCCGGCTCCGCCACCGTATTGATAATCGTCAATCTGTCCGTATTCATTCACTGCCCATTTGCGCAGTGGGTGTACAACGAGTTCGAGCAGTCCTTTTTCTTTTGCGCGCTTCAAAATTGAATGTGCAAAAGGACCTTCCAGTAATTCGGGCAAAACGCTGATGATGTCTATGCGCATGGATCGGGAGATGAGATGCAAAGATAGAATTAAGGAGATTCCGGCTCTTCACCGCGGAAATCCTCCCATTCTCTGCGCAGTTTTTTTGTGGGTCTTCCTACTTTGCTCAGGCGCTTTCCGGTATGAAAGCTGGCTGCCTGGAATTGCAGCCTTTCTATTTCTTCAGGCGGGGTAATGTCGAGAAAATATTTGATGGCCTCCGCATGTGCAACCCGGTGATCCAACAGCCCTGTTACTTGGATGCGCCATCTTTTGCCTTCGGTCTTTACCTCGTATTCTTCACCGATACTTACGTGTTTCGCAGGTTTTACCTGCAACGATTGAAATTTCACTTTACCTTTTTCGCAGGCTGCCGATGCCAGGCTCCTCGTTTTAAAAAGCCGGATGGCCCAGAGGTATTTGTCGATCCGGAGTTTTTCTTTTTCTGGCATAGGGTAAAATGTGAAAATGTGTAAATATGTAAATGTGGAAATGTGTTGAGATTAAGTTAGAACTTCTGTATTTCATTTTCACATTTCCACATTTTCACATTTACACATTTGAGTTAACCTCCTGTCGATGGGCGGCAAAAGATTACTTCATTTCAGCAAAGTACTGATGAAAATAAGGAATGGTTTCAATGCCTTTATAAAAATTAGCGATATCAAATTTTTCGTTTGGTGAATGCAGGTTATCACTGTCCAGTCCGAAACCCAGGAACACGATCTTGATACCGAGTTCCTTTTCCAGCAGGGAGCAGATAGGGATGCTTCCGCCGCCGCGAACAGGAACGGGTTTCTTTCCGAACGTTGATTCAATAGCTTTTTCTGCCGCGCGGTAAGCTTTTGAATCCAGTGGTGTGAGATAAGGTTCTCCACCATGCAGATCGAAAGCATTTACCCGAACAGCTTCCGGCGCGATCCGCTTAAAATAGTTGAGCAGTAAGCTGGTTATTTTTCCTGAAGTTTGATTGGGAACCAGGCGCGCGGAAATCTTGGCAAAAGCCCGGGAGGGGAGAACTGTCTTGGATCCTTCTCCCTGGTAACCTCCCCAGATACCATTCACCTCGAGGGTCGGCCGTATTCCGGTCCTTTCATTTGTTGAAAATCCCTTTTCACCCCAAAGGGATTTCAGGCCCAGGTCATCCTCATATTCCTTTTCGTCAAACGGCGCCTGCGCCAGCATTTTTCTTTCTTCCGGAGATGCTACCAGTACATCATCATAGAATCCGGGTATCGAGATATGGTTGTTTTCATCATGACAGGAAGCAATCATCTGCGCAAGGATGGTTATGGGGTTGGCTACAGCACCACCGTAAACGCCGCTGTGCAGGTCACGGTTGGGTCCCGTTACTTCCACCTGGATATAGGCCAGGCCGCGAACGCCGGTATCAATGGATGGTGTATTCAGACTGATCATTGATGTGTCGCTGATCAGGATCACATCGGCCTTTAATAAATCTTTATGCGTTTGAACGAATGTTCCGAGGTTGGGGGAACCAATCTCCTCTTCCCCTTCAATGATGAACTTGATATTGCAGGGTAGGGAACCTTGCTCTTTCATCACTTCCAGGGCCTTTATATGCATGAAGAACTGGCCTTTGTCATCCGCTGATCCGCGGGCAAAAATCTTTCCGTCCTTCAGCAAGGGTTCGAAGGGTGCGCTTTTCCACAATTCAAGCGGATCGGGGGGTTGAACATCGTAGTGGCCGTAAACCAGGATGGTCGGTTTTGCCGGATCTTCAATCTTCTCGCCGTAAACAACAGGATGGCCCTTTGTTTCAAAAATAGTTGCCTTTCCGGCGCCCGCCTGCAGCAGGGATTTTTTTACG
The DNA here is from genome assembly GCA_003136915.1 of Chitinophagaceae bacterium. Lineage (GTDB taxonomy): Bacteria > Bacteroidota > Bacteroidia > Chitinophagales > Chitinophagaceae > Puia. Next base: position 7,947 of record PLEB01000373.1, on the reverse strand, counting down.
GCTTCGGCACAGGCAAGCATGTCGGATTTGTGGCTGCTGTCTGCGCTAATNNTTTTCCTGATATTGTTTCCAGGCTTGCATGGGAGATTAATTTATTGAACCAATCTTAGAAACAGGGATCCTGCCGGAGCGAAATTAGGCCCTTTTAAGAAATCAACATTTTTTCGGGATAATTCAAAACGGGCTAATTTAGCTAAAATCGCTTTTATGCACAGAATGCTTCCGGCCCTCCTGGCCGCCCTATCATTTTCCGCTGGTGTTTTTGCACAGGAACCTGCTCCAAAACATTACACAAAAGGAGAGCTGCATGAACTGGATTCGCGCTATAGCGATTTTCAAAAGAATGTGCGTGATATCCAGAAACAACGGGAAGCTTTGGAGGCTGCCTTGAAAGCCTATGACTTAAAATTGAAGGCGCTGTCCCAATCAATGGAAAAAACGGAAGAACGGATTGATTTTGGTTCGGGCGTTTATAGCTACGACCCCGACTTTATTGCTTCCACTCGTGAAGTGCAGGCTACGGAAATGGGGTACAACCTGAAATCAGTTGATTTGCTAAGCGATATCAATAGTGAACATACCCAACTCACGCGTGTAGTTGAAGTGATGGCAGCAAAATACGATAAGATGAAAAAAATCCAATCAGCCAGACGTTGAAGCATTATGCTTCTTATTGGGAATGATATTATTCATTTTCCATTCGATCTTCTTGCTGAACGGATGCTGCCTTACGGAGCAATCCGTTTTAGTGCATATAGGGCAGGAATCCGGAATACAATCATCTTCATGTACAAAGAATTCCATGGCTGATCCAAATTCTTTTTCGATCAGGGCCCTAAGCGCGTCAACCTCCAGATGTGCCTCGTGCACATTCAGGTACCATGGAACGGTCATATGGCAATCAATATGCAGGATGTTTCCAAATTTGATCACGCGCAGATTGTGAATATCGATCCAGTTTGGTTTCCGGTTGCTGTTGAGCAGGGCGATAAGTTTTTCCAGGATCTTATCGTCGGCCTCATCCATAATGCCTGCAACCGACCTTCTTGCGATCCTGTAGCCCATGATCATGATCACAAGCGACACGATAATGGCTACCACGCTATCCATCTGCTGAATGCCAGTAAAATATATCAGCAGTAAACCAACTATGATCGCCACCGTGGAATAAGTATCCGATTGCAGGTGACGGCCGCTGGCCTCAAGCGCATCCGAACGGCTGGACTTTCCCTTCTTGATGGCTACATAGCCCACGATATAATTGATCAGAGCGGATGCGGCCATCAGGTAGATCCCAAAAGTGAGTTGCTTTAATCCACCCGGATATAAAAGATGATAGATGGCTTCATAAATGATGAAGATCCCCGCCAGCATGATCAGCGTGCCCTCAATAGCAGCGGAGAGAAACTGTGCTTTGCCATGGCCGTAAGGGTGATTGGCATCGCGTGGTTTGTAGGCGATGGATAAACTGTATAATCCGACAAATCCTGCAATCACATTTACAATACTCTCGAGTGCATCGGTCAGGATGGCTACAGAACGGGTCAGATACCACGCCAGTATTTTAATGCTGAATAAAACCAACGCAACAACCACGATCCACAATTGCACCCTGATATTTTGCTTGCTCTGCTCCACGAAAAAAAAATTGTCAGCAAATGTAAACGGATTCGGATAAAGATGCTTCAGGAAAATAAGTTCCTGAGAAAGGTTCAGGCCGCATCTCCGGCATCCTTTTTGGATAAACGGAATTTCCGGAAAAACCGGTAATAAAATTCCTTGTTGAAAAGCTGGGAATCATTCATAGCCTTATATGTCAGAAAAATGCCCAGGGGTAATAATACATAGGTGGCCATCCACATACCTGTGATGGGTCGGATCACGTCCTGCTTCACAAATTTTCTTCCGAAATTATTGAGGAGAAAAAAGATAACAAAAAAGATCACGGCAAACACCAGGGGCATGCCAATTCCTCCTCTCCGGATGATGGAACCCAAAGGTGCACCGATGAGAAAAAGTACGAGGCATGCAATGGACATGGTGATCTTATCGTGCCAGGCTATCAGGTGAAGAAGAAGGTTCTGCCGGTCGTTCTGATAAGAGATTGCGGTAAGGTCGAAATTCGATTTAAGATTATTGATTGTGGAAAAAGTTCTTTCCCTGACCAGGTGCGTGGCGGAATCGGGAATAATACGCTTGAATGAATCTGTTTTCAAAGGAAGGGCCCTTGCCTTCCAGGGGCTGTCAAGGTAAACGAGGGTGCGCAAATAGGAATTCCAGGTAATGAAGGACTGCTTTTTGTAGGATGCTGTTGTTCTTTCGATGGAATCAATGGTGGTTTCGAGCTGACGCATATTCAGCATAGCATAATTGTTCTTGAATGCGCTGTCGTCTGTTTTATTCAGCTTAAATGAACTCAGGTCAAATACCATTTTATATTCTGCAAAACCGACGCGGTAGAGCTCCGTATTGATGGAGTTCCGGGGTCCCTTTTCCTGATAGTTCCACCCATTCCGGAGGTTAAATTCAAGGAATTTCTTATCCGCGGAGATGGTCATTTTTCCGCTTTGAGCCACAGTGGTGAAATCCTGAAGCAGGTTATAGTTGTGCTGAAATACCAGGACATCGTGGATGGTGGCGCCGTCCTTCTCTTTTCGTCCGATTTTAATAATGTAACCATCAATTTTATCATAAAACACACCTTCCTTGATATCAAATGCGGGTTTTGAAACAATGATATCATACTTGAGGGTCTGCATTTTCAAGTTAGCCACAGGTATGATATAATTGTTAAAGAGATACGCGATCCCGCAAATGATCAGGGAGGCTATAAAAAGCGGCCGCATAAAACGCAACAGTGGAATTCCAGCGGATTTTATGGCTACCAACTCAAAGGTCTCGCCCAGGTTCCCGAAGGTCATAATAGATGAAAGCAGTATGGCCAGGGGAAGCGCCAGGGGAACAAGTGTCGCGCAGACATATAAAATGAACCTGGTGATGGTAAACATATCCAGGCCTTTGCCTACAATATCGTCAATATACAACCAGAAAAACTGCAGCACCAGCACAAACAACGTGATAAAAAAGGTGGCGATAAACGGGCCGATGAATGCCCTGAGGATGAGTTTGTCAAGCTTTTTTATCACACCAAAAATTTCCGGTTAGCGCAAAGATACCCGCCGGGGGCTATAATCCGGCGTTAAAAAAATCAGTTTCCGAGGCGGTGAAAAAGATCCTTCACCTGGTAGCTCCAGAGCTGGGTCTGATCCTTTATATCCTTTTTATCTGCAAAATCTTTGATCAGCAATATGGTTTGATTGGTGATATCGGATTTTTCAATGCGAAATTCAAAAAATTCTTCTTTAGGAGAATCGGACCAGTGAAAGCGGATATATTTTTCCATTTCACTTTCCAAAACTTCGGCTTTTGTAGTTGAACCATTCCAGGAAAAGCTAAAAATATTATCGCGTTCATCAACTTTATCTGCGAACCATTCCTGAAGGCCGGCCGGGGTACTCAAGAACTCATATAAAATGGAAGCGGGGCATTTTAAGGAGTATTCTAACGTGAATTGCTGTTTCTTACTCATCTCTGTTGCAATTGATCATGGGCTGCAATTATAGATAAATAATTCAAGCCCTGAAATTTTTTTTAATTCCCCCGAAAGCGTTGATAATGAATATATCATGAATTAAAAAATAGAGAATTCACTGAGTACCAGGCCTTTAACGTTAATCTGGTTTGGTGTTTTGGTTCCAAATGGTTATATTGGTTATCCTTATTTACATCCTTCTGAATTGTTAAATAAGAAAAGATTCATTTGTACGTTTTTATGTATCTGACAAACCCTTTGAACCTAAAACCTTTTAAAAATACCTGCCTATGAGTATGCGTCAACTCAAGATCACGAAGAGTATAACCAATCGTGAATCTCAGAGCTTGGAAAAGTACCTGCAGGAGATCGGAAAAGTGGAATTGATCACACCGGAAGAGGAAGTCAAGCTCGCTATCCGTATTAAGCAGGGCGATCAAAAGGCCCTTGATAAACTCACTAAAGCCAATCTTCGTTTTGTAGTTTCCGTTGCTAAACAATACCAGAACCAGGGATTAACTCTTCCTGATCTGATCAACGAAGGCAATCTCGGTTTGATCAAAGCAGCCCAGCGTTTCGATGAAACGCGCGGATTTAAATTCATTTCTTACGCTGTGTGGTGGATCCGCCAGAGTATACTCCAGGCCCTTGCAGAGCAATCGCGCATCGTGCGGCTTCCGCTGAATAAGGTCGGTCTTACCAACCGGATTCAAAAAGCCTATTCCCTGCTGGAACAACAGTTTGAACGGGAACCATCTCCGGAAGAGCTCGCCGAAGTGCTCGAACTGGATATTGATGAGGTTTCTTCCACCCTGGGTATCGGAGGACGGCATATCAGTGTGGATACGCCCCTTTCTGAAGGGGAAGATAATACGCTCATTGACGTTATGGAAAATCCCAATGCCGACCGGGCCGAGGTTAATCTGGAGTATAATGAGTCATTAAAATTGGACATTGACAGGTCCTTAAGAACGCTAACCGAACGCCAGAAAGAAGTGATCTGCTTTTTCTTTGGTATCGGCGTGGATCATCCGATGAGTCTGGAGGATATCGGGGACAGGTTCAGCCTTACACGGGAGCGGGTGCGGCAGATCAAGGATAAGGCCATTACCAAGCTGAGGAGTAATTCAGGAGCCAAATCGCTTAGAAATTACCTCGGTATTTAATTACAAAATCGTTTTATTTGAGATAATATTACACTTCATTTTCTTACTTTTGCCTTTCTGAAAAACGTGGATACAACGGATGTTTATTCACGTTTTTTCTTTTGATCATCAATAGAGCTCAAGGAACATGTTTGAAAATTTAAGTGAGAAACTCGACTCGGCGTTTAAACAACTCAAGGGGCAGGGCAGGATCACCGAGCTCAATGTAGCCGCAACGGTGAAAGAAATCCGTCGCGCCCTGATTGATGCCGACGTAAACTACAAGATTGCCAAGGAATTTACCGATAGCATCCGGGAAAAAGCAATGGGCCAGAAAGTACTTACGGCAGTAAGTCCCGGACAACTGATGATCAAGATCGTGAAAGATGAACTTTCTTCCCTCATGGGAGGCGATGAGAGTGTACTGCAGGCAAAAGGAAACCCTGCGGTTATCCTTATTGCGGGACTTCAGGGAAGCGGTAAAACCACATTTAGCGCCAAGCTGGCCAATTATCTCAAAACACAAAAGGGTTTTTCTCCTCTCCTGGTAGCCGCAGATGTTTACCGGCCCGCTGCGATTGAACAATTAAAAATATTGGGGGAGCAGATCCAGGTTGAAGTTTTCTCTGTTCCTGAAAGCGCTGATCCGGTCGCCATTGCCAGACAGGCTGTAGATGAGGCAAAAAGCAGGAACAGGAACGTTGTCATCGTGGATACAGCGGGGCGCCTGGCCGTTGATGAAACCATGATGAATGAGGTGGCGAACATCAAAAAAGCAGTCAATCCCCAGGAAATCCTGTTTGTGGTGGATTCGATGACCGGCCAGGATGCGGTAAATACTGCAAAGGTCTTCAATGACAGGCTGGATTTTACGGGGGTTGTCCTTACCAAACTCGACGGAGATACCCGGGGTGGGGCGGCTCTATCCATCAAATACACGGTAAATAAACCCATTAAGTTTATCAGCAGCGGGGAGAAAATGGAAACCCTGGATGTTTTTTATCCTGAAAGGATGGCCCAAAGGATACTGGGAATGGGCGATATCACGAGCCTTGTGGAAAAAGCCCAGGCCCAGTTCAACGAAGAGCAATCCAGAAAACTGGAGAAAAAGATCAGGAAGAACCAGTTTGATTTCGAGGATTTCCGCCAGCAGCTCGACCAGATCCGCAAGATGGGCAATATCAAGGATTTGCTGGGGATGATTCCGGGCGTGGGCAAAGCGGTAAAAGATATCGATATCAGCAATGATTCCTTCAAGGGGATCGAAGCGATGATTGGCTCTATGACCCCCTTTGAAAGGGCAAATCCGGATGTTATCGATCAAAGCAGAAGAAAGCGGATTGCATCCGGAAGCGGCAAAGATATTCAGGATGTAAATTCCTTTATGAAACAGTTCGAACAGATGAAACAAATGATGAAAACCATGAATAAAATGCCTATGAAAGGGGCTTTAGGGCTGGGTAAACGTTAAATTCGCCGATCATCAAAAAACACAGCAAAGTATTCGACATTTTATATCTGATGTATTACATTTGCAATGGTTGCTTCTGCGATCAAAAGGATAAACCTTATTTAATAACGCATTTAAATTTTTATTTAAGATGCCAGTAAAAATCAGACTCCAGAGACATGGGTCTAAGAAAAGACCATTTTATTTCATCGTTATTGCCGATGTAAGAGCCCCCAGAGACGGCAAATTCATTCAGAAAATCGGCACCTACAATCCATTAACTGTTCCTGCATCTGTTCAGCTTGACCGCCAAAAGGCGCTGGATTGGCTGCATAAAGGAGCGCAGCCGACGGATACGGTTCGTCGCATCTTGTCTTACAAGGGGGTATTGTACCTGAAACACTTACTGCGAGGCGTAACGCTGGGATTGTTTGATGAAGCCGCAGCCATGGAGAAATTTTCCAAATGGCATAGCGAGCATGAACTACAGGTAAAAAAGCGTCAGGAAGACCACCGGAAAGCGAGACCTGGCGGAAGACGCGCACCTGCGCCGAGAAGGGTGGAAAGAAGGCAGGAGAACGAAACCCAGGGATAACCATCACTAAAAAAATGTTCGAGAGGCTATATCCTTCGCGGAGTAGCCTCTTTTTATTTGCCATACCCGGAAAGCTTTCTCATCATGGAAAATGATTACAGAAATATCGGAAAGATTGTTTCCAGTTTTGGACTGAAGGGAGAAATGATCCTTCAGCACCATCTTGGCAAAAAGATTTCTCCTGAAAAGATTAAAGTGATCTTTCTGGAACAAAAAAAAGATGAACTGCTGCCTTTTTTCCTGGATCATGCCCGGATAAAAAGTGACCAGGAATTATTTGTAAAGCTTGAGGGTATCGATAGCAAGGAGGCTGCTTCGAAATTTCTTCGGCATGAAGTGTGGATGAAACAGGAAGACCTGAACCTGCACGCATTAAAAAATAATCCCATCGCCTGGGTCGGATATCATCTGCTGGACGAAGGCAGGGACCTCGGCGAGGTGCTGGAAGTAATAGAACAACCTCACCAGGTGCTTTGCCGATTGGAAATCCAAACGCGGGAAGTATTGATACCGGTAAACGAAGAGACCCTGGAGAAAATAGACCATCCCGGGAAAAGACTGTTGCTAAATCTTCCTGAAGGATTGCTGGAGGTTTATCTTGGATAGCCGGGAACCTTATTCATTTTCCATGACAAAATATAACTGGTGCCCTAACGTTCCCTTTATATGGTACGATCCGTAACAGCTGCCCGCATCCTGAGATCCGGCCTTTTCTTTTTGCTGCTGGGGAGTATGGCTCAGGCCCAGCCCATTACCGGGATCTGGCGAGGGAAAATGGGGTCTGCAAAAATAGAGCTAAAGCTTGTCCGCAAGGATGATAGTCTGATCGGCACTTCCTATTATTATAATTCCAAAAATGATTATCGCCGCTATTCTGTGAAAGGATACTTTGACGACAAAGCCATGGATGTGGTCTGGTGGGATGATGTATTGCTGGAGGATCACCTTGGGAGGCGCTTTACAGGAACAGGTTCCGGAGATGCACTGCTGGCCGTTGCTGATTTTAATTGTCCGGGTGAAGGTATTATGAAACTCGACGGCAAAAGCTCCCTGCGGGATAATGATCAAAAAGGAAAAAAGGAATTACACCTGGTTAAAGGTTTGAACGAACCCGTTTTTCCGGATGAATGGGATTTTCTTCTGGATAACTATGCTTATTGCGTGA
>PLEB01000430.1 GCA_003136915.1 Chitinophagaceae bacterium | reverse complement strand
GTTCAGCAGTAGCTGATAGGCTTTTATGGTTCTTGCGAACCCGATATAGCCGCTTTTTTCCGCAGCCGTAATCAGCGTGGAATTATTTACTGCCTGGATCAGCAGGTTGCAGTTTTTTACTGCCCGGTAAGCATTGCCCCAGGGCGTGGTAATATAAAAATTACTATTGCTTAACGTGGCATCTCCTGCGCCCAGAAGATCGGTCACATATCTTGGTTCGGAGGCGGAGAAATGATATCCCTCTCTTCCGATAGTACCTACGTCATCCAGATAAAAAGCAAGACTGGTTCGGATCCCGGACTCCGTTCCGGTAACCAGGTTATTGAGGTCGCTTTCCGAAGCGTTGCTCAGAAAGCTTTCCACCGTGGGGCTGTTCAGGTTGCCAATATCCTTTGTGCAGGAAAAAAGGGCGACACTTATGCTTAATATCAGCAGGCTGTTTATTATAATTGATTTCATCTGTAGTTTTTTATTTTTTTTTGGTCAGATCTGTTTAAAAATCCAGTGAAATATGAAAATCGGCACGTTTGGAGGAAGGAAAAGGGTCAACATCCACACCACTGGAAAAACCTGTTCCGAAATTGGATACTTCGGGATCGTACGCTTTATATTTCGTGACGGTTAAGAAATTGCTGAGTGAAACGCCCACGCGAATTCCCTTGATATAAATTACTGGTAGCTTATCTATATTGTAATACAACCCAATTTCGCGCAGCTTCAGGTAACCAGAGTTCTGGACAAATTCCTGGGCCGATGTTCCAATCTGGGTTATCCGGTAGAGACCGTCAGGCAATCCCTCTTTGTTCGTCACCTTGTCATAATCTGCGCTGGTTCCTCCGAAATCGTTTTCCAGACTGGTCAGGTTCACATTCTGTCCGCCGGCTTTCAAATGAAGCAGGAAGCGAAAACTCAGTTTATTAAAGAAAGTAATCTCATTATATGTATTCATCTGGAATTTCGGCTCCGCATCTCCCCATTTAGCGATACTTCCACCGGGACCACCCAGGCCAATAATTTGCGTTGCAGACTTTCCCTGTTGAATCTGGAAAGTGCCCAGAACATATCCGAACGAACCCTGCGGTGTAGGTGGAATAATAAACCGGGTAACCAGAGAGCGGTTTAACCAGAAATTTACTGATGTATTCCAGGTAATGTTCCTGGAAGAAATCGGGCGGGCATTCAACCCGAGTTCAACTCCCTGATTACGCAGGTCACCGGCATTGAGCCAGCTCGTTGTGAATCCGGAAGAGGAGGGTGGATTACTCTGCATCAGGAAATTGTAAATGGTTTTTAGGTAATAAGTCGCTTCGAAACTTAAAGCGCCTTTCAATACACTGAAATCAATTCCCGTTTCAAACTCAGTTTGTCTTTCCGGTTTAATGCCGGGCTGTCCTTCCTGGAGGTCGATCAATGATCCGGGAAATCCGGTAATATTGGCAACATCCATAGAAGTAAACTTGCTTCCATAGGCCGGGACATTATTTGCCTGACCGTAAGCAGCCCTGATTTTGAAATTATCAAAAAATCCTTCCCTGTCGAGAATGCCGCTCCGCGTGAGATTCCAGGATATGCCGGCTTTGGGATAAGCATAGAATTTATTCGCATCTCCATTGTTGGAAGATTTGTCGAACCTTACTCCGGCGGTTACTGTCACCGCATCGATGATGCTGGCTTCTTCCTGAATAAAGATTCCGTCATTCTGATATTGCGACCTGAATTGTGTTGCCGTGAGAGCGCCAGCCTGGGCAACATTTGACTGACCCGAAATCACCTGCGTAGCTTCGTCCAATAAATTATTATAATCACCGGTTTCCTGCGTGATCCCGCCGGATGTAGTCAGCGATAACTTATCCGAAGGAATAAAAGTATTCACAAGTGAAAGCGTATAATTTGTATTCAGGTTTTTGGTAAATCCCTGGATGGATGTTCCCTTATTAACTGCCTGAAACTGCAGCACACTGGGAAAAAGAACATTTGTTTCAAGATTATAAAAGTCCAATCCGCCCTGCGCAACGAATTTGGTCGTGCTGCGGCCACTCCTCTGCAGCGTGGCATCCAGTGTAAGTCCGTTTATAAAACGGTTTACGGATTCGTGATTACGCATCAGTGCGATTGTTTGCAACGGGTTTGAGGAAGCAAACGGATCATTGGGATAATTACCAAATTTGTCAGGATGCAGTTCCGCAAAACTGGGGGTTGAAGAAAGGGCAATACCAATGGTAACGCCTTTGTTATCGTTTCCGAACAATCCCCGGTCATCACCCGAATTAATATAATTGGTACTGATACTGAGTTTGACATTATCGGAAATCCGGTGATCCACATTGAACCGGAGGCTGCTGTTTCTATAACCGGTATTCTTTACAATACCGCCTTCATCTTTTTGTGCGGCTGAGAAATAAAAGGTTGTTCTTTCATTCCCTCCGCTCATGCTCAATAATGTATTGCGTGCGAAGCCTGTATTTCCGTAAATCTCTTTTTCGTAATCGTAGATTTTCCCGGCAGCCTGTGCAGTAAGAAATTCCTGGCTTAAAGCAACGCCCGTGGCGCTGTCCTGGGATAAGCTGGCTGCTTTTGCAGCAGTGAACTGCCGTACGCCCAAGAGTTTGCTTACTTTGATCATACCAAAATCCTGGGAAAGGGTGATCTTTGTCGGCCCTGATTTACCTCTCTTGGTGGTGATGATGATAACGCCGCCTGCTGCCTTGGACCCATAAATAGCCGCTGCAGATGCGCCTTTTAGAATTTCTACGTTTTCAATTTCTTCCGGACGGATATCGGCAATGCGGCTTGACGGATTGTCCTGCGTGGAGGTAATCGCACCCCCGCTCTGCGCAGCCGTTATCGCATTTAATCCGGCGGATGTTGCGGTATTATCTACGAAAACGCCATCTACAACGTAGAGTGGCTGCGTGTTTCCGTAGATGGATGTCACTCCCCTTAATTTTACTGAGATGCCTCCGCCTGGGGCTCCGGTGTTGGCATTTATATATGCTCCGGGAATTTTTCCACTGAGTGCAGCGTCAAATGTCTGCTCCGGTGCAACGCCATTCAGTTCAGTCGAGGAAATGGTAGCGACCGCATTGGCGAGGTTTCTCCGCTTGACGCTGGTTGAAAGACCGGTTACAATGATCTCATCGAGCCTGGCAACGTCTTCTGCCATTTTTATTGAAATACCTGCAGAGAGGCCGTTGAGCCGGATCGTTTGGCTGAGGAACCCGGCAGAACTGATTACGAGGCTTGCGTCTGCGGGTGCTGACAAGATAAAATTCCCTGCATCGTTGGTAAGCGTCCCGTGATTGGTTCCTTTGATGGTTACGCTCGCCCCGGAAATGGGATTGCCATTTGGTTCGGTCACCGTCCCGGTTATGGGCTTATTCTGCGCCGGAGATATAGCAGGCAACAAGCTGATGCAAAATAATACGAGGACTGTTAGTCTGAGTTTTCTCATAATGCTGGTTTTATAAAAAAGAAATTGTTCTGATTTTTTTCTATGCGTGAACTTCCTCCACGACCGATTGCGGTTGTGTGGTTGAGTAAATATGCGGACCATAGCCATTTTCAGCCACCTGTTTTGCGCGCAAGGGGTAAGATGCCATGTCAGCAGGTGCTACTGAGGCCAGCCCATCCACATAGCGATTAAACATACAGAATGCTGCCGCAATCAGCACAGTATCGTGAATATCGCGGTCTGTCGCCTGGTTCTGTTTTGCATTGGCAATGTCTTCCGGCAAAACAGCTTTACCTCCCTGCTGAACCTTTGCGGCAATCTGCAATAGTGATTTCAGCTTTTCGGATATATCTGCATGCCGGTAATCCTTTCTGACTGCATCTACCAGTTCGCGATTACCATCGAGATAGCAAACCGCAAGCTCGCCGTGTGAGTTATGGCAATAGAAACAATCATTCAGATAGGATACATGAGTTGCAATTAATTCCCTTTCCGCGCGGCTGAGTCCGGTGCTATCCCGCAATAAGGCTTCAGCCAGATCGGATAGTGGCTTTGCAGTTTCGGGACGGAAGGCCATAAGCGACCTGATTCCCGGAAGGTCTTTATCTACGTTGATGTAAGGCATAAGTTTTTTTTTAATTGAGATTCTGGAAAAGCTATTTTGTGAGTCCGGCCTGGGAATATCCTTCTGCTGCACGCATGGGTGCACGGTCCACGTACATCTGCCTGTCCTTTGGCGCCCAGGTATTCAGCCCATCCACATACCTGTTGAACATGCAAAAAGCAGCAGCGATCAAAACAGTGTCGTGGATTTCCCGATCCGTGGCTCCCAGGTTTTTAGCTGCTTCAATTTGTTCGGGGGTAACGGACTTGCCTCCTTTTTGAACACTTCCCGCAATGGCTAACAGGGATTTTAGCTTTGCAGAAATTGTTGTGGACCGAAAATCCTTTTTTACGTTGTCAATGAACTGGGCATCCGATTTGAAATAATGTTGCGCCATGGCGCCGTGTACATGCTGACAAAAGAAACAGTCATTTTCCGAGGAGACATAGGCGCCGATCAATTCACGCTCTCCCCTGGAAAGCGTATTGTTTTCATCGTGTAATAATATTTCAGCGAGTTCATTCAGTACTTTGCCGGTTTCGGGACGATAAACCATCGGACCGCGTATACCCGGGAGCTCATTTTTTAAATCGATGTATGCCATAATTTTTATTTTTATTTTTTTGGAAATTGATATCCGTTTTCACCCATGCGTTTGCCCATGGCTTCATATTCCGCTTCATTCGTGGGCGTAAAACTTGCCAGCCCATCCACATACCGGTTAAACATGGAGAAAGTGGCAGCGATCAGAACCGTATCGTGAATATCACGGTCATCCGCACCTGCAGTTCTCGCGGCATCTATATCTGCGGGGGTAACGGATTTCCCAGTCACCTGAACTTTACCTGCAATGTTCAGAAGGGCCTTCATCTTACCTGAGAGGTTCGCCTGCTGATAGCTTTGTAATGCTTCATCCACGACTTGCTTTTCGTCGCCATACAAACTGCGTGCTGCTGCAGCGTGGCTATTCCTGCAAAAGCCGCACTCATTCCGGCTGGAAACGAAGGCGGCGATCAATTCGCGCTCTGCAGGAGACAGGGGAGAAGGACCGCGGAGCAAAGCCTGAGCCAGATCATAAAGTGGCTTTCCTGTTTCCGGTCTGAATTGAACCAGGCTTCTGATTCCGGGAACACCTTCAGGCACTTGTATATAAGCCATAAGATCTATTTTGAATGTTGTGAATAAACTGCGGGTTTGCTAAACAAAGTGATAATGAATCCAATCAGAAAAACGAAGGAGAACCAGAAGATGGCGTTCCCATAGCCTCCCAGAAATTCAACCAGTGATCCAATGAAGAAAACCGCGACTCCTGTCACGAAACGGCCAAGGTTGAAACATACACCGGTGGCTGTGGCACGCAGGGAAACAGGGAAGAGATCCGGAATGTAAACGGAAAGAGCGCCCTGGCTCATTCCGAAAAAAACAGTGATCAAGCCAATCTGCAGGTAAACCGCCAGGGTAAGGGATGTGGTCAACCTGAATAGGATGAAGGAAAGAACAAATGAAACGCCGAAGCACATCAAAAGTGTTTTTTTTACGCCGATTGCGTTTACTATCCATCCGGAAATAAATCCTCCCAGCAAGCCGCCGCCCCCCATCATCATCATCCCTATTCCTCTTTCTTTTTGTCCGCCGGGTCCGTGGATTAGGCTTTGTATCCAGGAAGGCAGCCAGGAAAAAGTGGCCCACAATCCAATGAGCGCAGTTCCGAAAACAAGGGAGCCCATGAGAAGATGTTTGCCGTTTTCCTTATTGAATATTTGACCAAGATTATTTCTTAGCCGCAAACCTTTTTGTTTTGCATTCTGCCATGCTATTGATTCTGTAAAAAAAGGAATGGCCAGTCCCGAAAGCACAACGGGTATTGCGCCGATGATGAAACCATAGCGCCAATCAGGAATAAAATAATTGATCAGTCCCGCAGAGAAAATCCCTACCGGAATAGAAATGGATAAGATCCCGAGCAAAACCGCCCTTCTTTTTTCCTGATAGCCTTCAGATATCAGCATGGTAGTTATTACCAGCACGCCGCCGATTCCGAAACCCGACATAAACCGGCAGATAACTACCATCAGCCAGGCCGGCGCTACGGCCGTAGCCAGCGTGAAAAGTCCATAGCATAATGTTGCGTAAATAAATGACTGTTTTCTTCCTATGGCATCACACAATATTCCCCACAGGATGCCACCTGCCATCCATCCGAAAATAAAAACAGAGCTGATGTAGGCACTGATATTATCATATTGAGTTGCATCCGTATTTGATAAGAGGTCCTTCACCGCCACAGGCAGGTAAACCGCCATCAGGGTAGAAACTGTTCCTCCGAAAAGGCTGCTGAAAAAACAGATCATAAAAAGCATGCGCTTGTATTTCTGAAAACTCAACTTTTCAGAAACCGGCGGCACAATTTTCTCTGCTCTTTCTATAATATCTAAATTCAATGCTTAAACATTAGTTCTTCCGTTATTTAAAGCTTTCTTCTCCCTTTCTGACACTGGGATCCTTCGGACTTGCATAACCCATGGTCACCAGGCGGGACGCCAGCTTTTGATAATAGGCTGGATCAGCAGGACAATAAGTTCCAAGTCCGTCGACATAGCGGTTATACAAACAGAAAAGCGCGGCGATTAAAACCGTGTCGTGAATTTCCACATCTGTTGCTCCGGCATTTTTTGAGCGTCGGATATGTTCTTCCTTAACCGATTTACCCAGTTCCTGCACTTTGGCCGCAACCGCCAGTAAGGCTTTCATTTTTTCACTCACCGGCGCGTTTTCCGGATCATGATAGATCTTATCCAACAGTTCCTGATCGCCGCCGAGCGCGATTACTGTAGCGCCATGGGCATTGGTGCAGAACCTGCATTGATTCCTGTAAGAAACGATGGTGGCGATCAGTTCTCTTTCAAGTTCCGTCAGCGTGCTCTCGCCGCGAAGCAAAATTTGGGTAAGATCCCTGATGGGAGCGGCCGTGTCGGTACGGTTTTCCAATAAACCCGTAATGCCGGGCAACTGATTGTTGAGTTGTATATATGCCATAATATTTAATTGTATCG
>PLEB01000035.1 GCA_003136915.1 Chitinophagaceae bacterium | reverse complement strand
ATGTTAATTTGAAAATTTGAAAATGCCTTTATTCCGCACCACTTTTTACTTTTTACTTTTTACTTTTTAATTTTTAATTTAACCACCTTGCTTAAAAATTATTTCCTCACCGCTTTCCGGAATCTCAGGCGAAATAAAATATTTTCTGCGATTAATATAATGGGGCTGGCCATCGGAATGGCCAGCGCTTCCCTTATTTTATTGTGGATTCAAAACGAAGTGAGTTACGACCGGTTTCATGCTAAAGAAAACAGGTTGTATATGATGTGCAACCGGGCCAAATTCGATGGCGTTATTTCGGTCTGGGGTAGCACACCTAAAGTACTGGCGCCGACACTTAAAAAAGAATTTCCTGAGGTGGATGATGCCGTTCGAATGGCCAACGCCAATTTCCTGTTCACCGTTGGCGATAAGCATTTTAACATGGCTGGCAATTTCACGGATTCAGGTTTTCTTAACATGTTCAGCTTTCCTCTGCTGAAAGGCAATGCCTCCAGGGCGCTGAACAGTAACTACCAGATTGTACTCACGGAATCCTGTGCCAAAAAGTTGTTCGGGAAAGAAGATCCTATGGGGAAAGTGGTGCAGGTGGACAGTGCCGATAATTTTGTCGTAACCGGTGTTCTGAAAGACCTCCCCGCGAACACACAATTTAATTTTGAATATCTCTTACCCTGGAGTTACATGAGGAAGCTGGGCTGGGATGATGACTTTTGGGGAAATAATTCGATCACCACCTACATGACCCTTAAACCAGGTATCATGGAGACAGTCTTTGATGCGCGCGTAAAAAATATAGTGCTTGACCATTCAAAAGGCAATGCAGACAACTTAAATAACGAGATTTTTCTCCATCCGGTGGCCAAATGGCATTTATACTCCTGGTTTGTGAACGGTAAAATAGAAGGTGGGCTCATTTCAACGATTCGCTTATTCGCTATTATTGCCGGTTTTATTTTATTGATCGCCTGCATCAATTTCATGAACCTAAGTACAGCGCGCAGTGAAAAAAGGGCCAGGGAAGTAGGCATCCGTAAAGTAGTTGGAGCACCGAAAATAAAACTGATCGGCCAGTTTTTAGGCGAGTCCATTACGATTGCCATGCTGGCGGGCATTGTTGCCCTGATTATTGTGCAGCTTAGTTTAAGCGGCTTCAACCTATTGGTCAATAAAAAATTGTCCATCGATTTCGGCAGCCCCATATTTTGGCTGACTGGATTGGGATTTATTTTATTAACCGGTATTATTGCCGGGAGTTATCCAGCATTTTATTTATCGTCCTTTAAGCCGGCAAAAGTGCTGAAAGGAACCATGAAAGCTGGTCATGCCCTGGTCACGCCGCGTAAAATACTGGTTGTGCTCCAGTTCACATTCGCCATCATTCTCATCATCTCTACCATTATAATTGAGCACCAGATCCAATATGCCCAAAGCAGGGATTCCGGTTATAAAAAGGATAATCTCATTTACAGCTATATGCAGGGCGATTTGCAAAAGAATTACGAAATGATCAGAAATGAACTGCTTAACAGTGGCGCCGCAATAGGGGTTACCCGGACGAGCGGAGTGCTGACCCGGCATTCGTCCGATACCTGGGGACTGGTATGGCCCGGCAGTACCGAAGCTGATAAAAAACTTGACGTTAATGTGATGAGCACGGACGATGGCTTTGTAAAAAACCTGGGATTGAAGCTGATTCAGGGCCGGGGTATCGACTCTAGATCATACCTGACAGATTCTACCGCCCTGATGTTAAATGAAGCGGCAGTAAAAGCGATGCGCCTGAAAGATCCGGTTGGACAAATAATTAAGTTTAATGACAAGGACTGGCATGTGGTCGGTGTAATCAAGGATTTTATTCTTGAGTCGCCTTACCAGCCAATTGCGCCGATGGTTATTGCCGGGCCAGACCCTTATGGGTTTTATATTTTAAATATCAAGCTCAATCCGGCCCATCCCGTTGCAGAAAATCTAAGCAAGGCGGAGCAGATTTATAAAAAATATAATCCATCCTATCCTTTCGAATATTATTTTGTAGATGAAGATTACGCCGCCAAGTTTGCCAGTGAAAAACGCATTGGCAGCCTTGCCGCATTATTTGCCGGATTAACCATATTCATATCCTGCCTGGGCCTTTTCGGACTGGCTACTTATATGGCAGAAAACCGGGTCAAGGAAATCGGCGTGCGCAAAGTATTGGGCGCTTCAGTGGCCGGAATTACTGCATTGCTTTCCAAAGATTTTTTGAAGCTGGTCATATTGTCGATTCTTATTGCCTCGCCAATCGCCTGGTGGGCCATGAATAACTGGCTGCAGACCTACCCTTACCGGATAACTATTGAGTGGTGGATATTTGCGATGGCTGGTTTATTGTCCGTACTTATTGCCCTGGCAACCATAAGTTTTCAATCCATTAAGGCCGCGCTTGCAAATCCGGTGAACAGCCTGCGCTCAGAATGATGAATTTGAAAATTTGAAAATGGAAAACAATGAATCCAAATAAAAGCCCAAATATCACGGACCATTTTTTACTTTTTACTTTTTAATTTTTACTTTAATCACTATGATAAGAAATTACTTCATTATCGCCTGGCGTAACCTGATTAAGAACAAAACGCATACGCTGATTAATATTGCCGGGTTGTCGATTGGGATGGCGGCCTGTCTGCTTATCCTGCAATTTGTGAGCTTTGAATTGAGCTATGATCAGTTTAATAAGGATGAAAATGATATTTACAGGGTGTATAACGACCGTTATCAGAACGGTAAACTGATCCAGCATGGTACGATCACTTATTCGGCTGTTGGGCCGGCAATGAAAGCTGATTTTCCTGAAGTATTAAACAATACGCGCGTTGAGCCTATGGGATCGATTATCCTGAATTACAAGGATAA
>PLEB01000362.1 GCA_003136915.1 Chitinophagaceae bacterium | reverse complement strand
TTATCAAATGCCAGATCTTCTTCATCCAGGATTCCAAAAACGCAGATAGTAATATCGGGCCTGGGTACCAGCGAATTAAAAAATGCAGCGTGGCTCTCATAATTCAAAGCATCAAATGCATGAATTCCGCATGAAACGCCATACCGGATGGAAATATCAGATTGCAGGGGTTCCAACTGCTCAGGTCTGCGGGACGCCAGTTGCATATCGAATTTCCGGGATGCAAATTTCCGGGCTATAGCCATCCCAATATCAGAAGTGGCGCCGAGGATAAGAACAGTTGCCATGAAAATCAGTTAGGTGTTAGAAAAAGTCTGTCCGACTGGAGAGAATGAATTTTTGCTTCGGGGTTATATTTCCTGACAATATCCTTAAATTTTCCGAGATCGGGATAACCGCTTTGTAGTACTTCAGGTTTCATGCGGGCGTCTTTGGACATATACAACCTTCCACCATAGCGAAGCACTACCTGATCCAGCCCATCAAGAAACTCCAACAAACCAGGCCTTACGGAAAAATCAAGTGCCAGCGTATAGCCTTCCTTTGGAAAAGAAATAATGCTTTCCTGCTTGCCAAATACTTTAAGTACGGCCAGGAAGGATCCAAGTCCCTTATCGCTGATCCTGTTCAGAATTTCAATTAATCCTGGTTTGGCTTCCAGGGGCAATACAAACTGGTATTGAACAAACCCATTTTTTCCATAGCCGCGGTTCCAGTGCAGGATTGCATCAAGCGGGTAGAAAAAAGGTTCATAGGAAATCACGTTATTGATCTCCGGCTTAAAATTTTTTGCGTAAAAAAGGTAATTGAATGCTTTTACTGTAAACGCATTCAGTGCCCAGGAAGGAAGGTTAAAGGGCAAATTGATTTGCTTTTTTTTGGGTAATTGCAACGGATCCCGCAGCTGTTGTTTATCCAGATCACTTAGCCTGGCATGCTCTCCCAACATCAGTATACTGCGCCCGAAATGTTCACCTTTTTTGAGGCAGTCAATCCAGGCAACGGAGTATGTGTATTGATGATAGGTTTGGAATAACTGAATCAATTCCTCAAGGTTCCGGGCCTTAATTTGTTTTTGCTTTATAAATGAAGTTTCAATTTTCTTCAGCCGGAATTTCACGCGGGTGATTAGTCCGGTTAGTCCCATGCCGCCACAGCTAGCCTCAAAAAGGTCTTCGTTCATTTGGGGGGAACAGGTAATTACTTTCTTGGAAGCAAGTACAATGTCCATATCAAGGATGTGATTGGAAAATGATCCGTCAACATGGTGATTTTTCCCGTGTACGTCGCTGGCCACTGCACCGCCGACAGTAATGAATTTCGTTCCGGGCGTTACCGGGAGAAACCATCCCCTGGGAACAATTACTTCGAGGATCTGATCGAGGATGAGTCCGCTCTGGCATTCGAAAATCCCGGTTGCCGTATCAAAAGAAAGGATCTTATCGTATTTTAAAGTGGAAATAGTGCGCTGGGCAAGTGAAGCATCCCCGTAACAGCGGCCATTCCCCCTGGGAATAAAATCTGCTTCCTCATCCAGCAATTGATTCAGTTGGTCCGGAAAAGCAAAGCTTTCTTCGTCACTTTCCATAACCGGGTAATTACCCCAGTTGGCAATCTGCTTCTTCATCTTTTAAAAATTGTAACGTCTCTTAAATATAAAATCACATAAATGCTCAAAATCCACAATGCAAGCGTGATCTGGATGAAGAAGTCTTTATACAGGATCTCCGTAGGCGACCCGGATTTTTTCAATACAAATGTAATTTGCAGATACCGCATAACACCGGCGATCACGAACAGGCTGGAGTAATATAATCGATAAGTGCCCAGGCGGGCCATCGTGGCCGGCGAAACCGTATAGTTAATATAGGCAACGATGATAATTGCGCTGAATAAACCCAGCATGGTATCCAGGAAGTCGAGGTTATATCCGCTCATGGATTTCCGCATGTCAGTTCCCGTGGCTCCTTTTAGCAAGAGGTCATCCCTCCTCTTGGCAATGGCCATAAAAAGCGATAGCAGAAACGTCATGATGATCAGCCATTCAGAGGTATCTACTGAAGCAATGATGGCGCCTCCCTTAACGCGTAATACGAAACCCGCCGCAAGCACCAAAATGTCCAGAATGGCAATATTCTTCAGACCAAAGGAATAGGAAAGGTTCATCAAAAAGTATATGCCCAGGATAAACAGAAATTGAAAGCTGTGATCGGCGAAAAGTCCGAGAAAAATACCCAGCAGGAGCAGGCAGACGCAGATGGTTACCGCCACCGGTTTTTTGACTTTACCTGAGGCCAGGGGTCTCTTGGACTTCACCGGGTGTTTGCGGTCATCTTCTATGTCCCGGTAATCGTTGATAATGTAAATACTGCTTGCAAAACAGCAAAAAGCCACAAAGCCGGCAATCATAACTGCGAAACGGGAGGGAACAAAAAACTGGCCAGCAAAAAACGACGGAACGATCAGAAAAAGATTCTTTGCCCAATCTTTGGGCCTGAGGAGTTTAAAGTAATATTTCATCAGGCGAAAACTTCGGCCAATATACAACCATAATCTGTTTAATGCAAGCTGGGAAGACCCATCTCAACTGGAATTCAGCTAAATTTGCCGATACCCTCATGAGCAGGACTTCACAGGAGATATTAGAGAGCCCAATCGAGTACCTGAAGGGAGTAGGTCCGCACCGCGCAGAAATGCTCCGGAAGGAGCTGAAGATTGGCAGTTTCCGGGACATGCTGGAA